>JAEUWI010000034.1 GCA_016791475.1 Candidatus Hydrogenedentota bacterium | reverse complement strand
GCTATGGTGACCGCGCCCTCTATTTTCACGGGGATCTATCGAGTTTTGTGCGAATGCACGACCGCCAGTTGGTTCCCATTGACGGGGATTACGCGCTCGACATCGCCGACTTCCTGAAGAACGTCGTGGAGAGGAATACGGAGTTTGGGAAGAATGTACGTCCACGATGCGTGGTGCCATCGATAGTTCCGCCGCTCAAGCTGAAACCGGTGCTTTCCAACGCCTACATCGACGTCTGGTATCGATCTAAAGAAGCGATCGCCAACGCGGACCGGATTGTTGTCGTCGGGTACTCCTTCAACTATGCCGACGAGCACTTCAACGATTTGATACGTCAACACAAAGACAAGCCCGTCGTGGTTGTTGACCCGAATGCGGCAAGCGTTCGCGAGAACTTGCGCAATATCTTCTCTTACGGTGAGGGAGACTACGTGTCCAATACATTCAAAGGGCAGGCCTGCTTCCAAAAGGATAAGCTTCGGGTAATAGAAGGGAAAGCGGCTGACATCCCCTGGACGGATTTGTAGGCTCATTGTCGGGCCATGCCGCTGCGGTCAAGAGTGGGGCAATCGCGGGTACACCGAGCGCGCCGGGGTGCTTGGTGCGGCTTCCGATGGCCCTGCGGGCCAACCGAAGCCCTGGGAGAGACCCTCGGACTCGGGACCGATCCGGTAGGGGGTGTAGCGATTCTCCCCCACCGTCTTCGGACGCCGTGCGTCGGGCCCGTGCCGGGGTGAGACCCGACGACGACGGCCGAAGACGGCAGGCAACCCCGCAAAACGAAGCAGTGTTCCCACGGAGGACACTTTAGCTTGGTATTGCGCGCGGGAGCATTTGCTGGTAAGATTGTAAGTAACTACTCACTTACTAGTAAGGAAGATCAGTTTGGGAATTCGTGCACAACATTTACCCGCTGAGAAGCGACGGACCGCCGCCGTTGAAGCCGTCGTTTTTCTCGCGGGCTCCCAGAATCCCGCCAGTATAACTACCTCGGCTATTGCCAACCATATGCAACTTTCTCATGCGGCGCTGTTTCGGCATTTCCCCACCAAAGACGATCTCTGGGAGGCGGTCATGAGCTGGGTTGCCGAATTCCTTCTTGCGCGGATTGATCGTGCCGCACAAGACATCGAATCGCCGCTCACGGCCATGGAGGCGGTTTTCATGAGCCATATCGACTTTGTTTTGGACCACCCCGGAGTACCACGGATAATCTTTGGTGAATTGCAGCGGGGTGATGCCACCCGGACCCGGCAGATAACTCATGAATTGGTGCAGCGCTATGCCGAGAAAATTCGTAACCACATCGAACGGGGTAAGCGCGTGGGCGAAATAGCGTCGGACGTGGACACCCGGGCCGCGGCGTTACTTTTCATCGGAACTATCCAGGGCCTGGTGATGCAATCCATGTTGTCCGGTGATATTCGGCGCATTCGCCAGGACGCGCCGGGCGTTTACGCGCTATACCAGCGCAGTCTGAGGTGTGCGCCATGACACGTTCTCGTGTTCTAAGTCGAAAGACTATAGTGCTGGGGGCCATTATGCTTTCTTTGCTGGGTCTTTTCGTGGCTGTTACGTTTCGCTCGGGGCCGTTTTCGCCTGTGCCTGTAACCGTGGTGACGGTGGAAAGCAGGGCCATCACGCCCTCCCTTTTTGGCATCGGCATTGTCGAAGCGCGCTACACCCACAAGCTTGGGCCGACCTTCACCGCCCGGCTGCGGAATGTGGATGTGGAACCGGGCGACCGGGTTACGACGGGCCAATTGCTGGGCGAGATGGAGCCAATCGATCTGGACGCAAAAATCGTAGCTCAGGATGCGGCCATCAAGCGTGCGGAATCCATGGTGGCGGCAAGCGAAGCCCAAATCGAAGAGCTTGCCGCACGGGAAGACTTTGCCGAGGTGCAGGCTCGACGATACGAGGAGATCACCGCCAATGCCGTAAGCGCAGAGGATGTCGACGGGAGTAAAATGGCGCTGCGCGTGGCGAATACCGCCTCGGAGGCGGCGCGTGCAAATCGCGAGGTGGCCGTCCAGGAACTGGCGCGCGTGCATGCCGAGCGTGATGGTCTCCTCCAGCAGGGCGCGAACCTCCGCCTTTTTTCACCGGTGGATGGTCTCGTAACGCGCCGGGAGGCTGATATAGGCTCTACCGTCGTCGCGGGCCAATCGGTCGTCGAGGTCGTTGACCCGGAAAGCCTCTGGCTAAACGTTCGTTTCGATCAACAAAGCGCCTTGGGCTTGCAGTCTCACTTACCCGTCCAAATACTATTGCGCTCACTGGGCGTTGCCCCTTTAGCCGGCCATGTTGTACGCATTGAGCCGCACGCTGATGCGGTCACCGAGGAGATCCTGGCCAAGATAGTGTTCGATACGATTCCAGAAATCCTCCCTCCGATCGGCGAGTTGGCGGAGGTAACGGTCGCGCTTGAAGCAGAAAAGCCGACGCCCGCAGTTCCCAATGCCAGCATTCATCGCGTTAACGGAAATCTTGGTGTATGGGTGGTTGCGAATGGGGGAATTCGTCTTGCTCCGGTTAAATTGGGTGTGGCCGACCTGGACGGCTGGGTCCAGATACTGGAGGGAGTCCAGGACGGCGATCAAGTTGTTGTGTATAGCAAACGAGCCTTGAGTTCCACGAGCCGGATTACGATTGTCGACCGGCTTACGGACAAGGCCCGATGATCAGCCTGGCCGGGCGAGATATCCTGCATGGATGGGGGAAATTCCTGCTGACGGGTATTGGCCTGGGGCTCTTGATTGGCGTGACCCTTACCATGGCGGGGGTGTATCGGGGCATGGTGGACGATGCCCAGATACTGCTTGAAAACAGCGGTGCAGATTTATGGGTAGTGCAACAGGACACGCTGGGGCCCTACGCCGAATCTTCCAGCGTTCATGATGACGTTTACCGAGGGTTGCTCAGTATGGCGGGTGTCGCGCGCGCGGCCAACGTCACCTACCTCACCATGCAGGTGCACCAGACCAGCGGGCCAACCCCCATTGAAAAACGCGTCATGGTAGTCGGCATCTCCCCTGGTGGCCCTGGAATGCCGGGGCAACCCACCCACTTGGTCAACGGGCGGCACATTACCCGCAGCCATTATGAAGCCGTGGCGGATATCGCCACCGGATTCGATCTGGGGGACCGGATCCAGATCCGGCGCAACGAGTACTCCGTGGTTGGCTTGACACGCCGTATGGTCTCGTCCGGCGGCGACCCGATGGTGTTCATCCCGCTGAAAGACGCTCAGGAGGCCCAGTTTCTCAAAGACAACGATGCCATCGTCCGCCAGCGCGCCCGAACCGCGCAGAATCCCCAACTGAACCGTCCCGGCGTGCCCGGCGTGCTGGATGCGGTGATCGATTCCCAAAGCACGAATACCTACGTGAACGCCGTATTGGTCCAGATCGATGAGTGGGCGGAGCCCGATGCCGTTGCCGAACCCATTCGGCGGTGGAAGCGTCTGACGGCCTACACCCGGGCAGACATGCAGACGATCTTGCTCGCCAAAGTGATTGCCACCTCCGCCAGACAGATCGGAATGTTCCTGGTCATCCTGTCAATCGTGAGCGCCGCCATCGTGGCGTTCATCATTTACACGATGACCATGGGAAAACTCCGCGAGATCGCGGTGCTCAAGCTCATCGGAACCAGGAACCGAACTATCGCCTCCATGATCCTCCAGCAGGCGATCGGCCTGGGACTCATAGGCTTTATGGTTGGAAAAATCGCCGCCACCTTCTGGGGGCCTATGTTTCCGAAATACGTGCTGCTACTCCCTGGCGATACGTTGCGCGGCTTTGTTGCGGTACTCATTATTTGCATGCTGTCGAGCATTCTCGCCATCCGCGCGGCGCTCAAGGTCGATCCCGCGGAGGCTATCGGTGGATAGGAAATCTTCAAAGCCCGAGACCAGCGGCATTCACATTGAGTCGCTCAAGAAGCGTTATGGCAAGGGCGATACCGCGGTTGACGCGCTCAAGGGGGTTGATATGGTGGTGGCGCCTGGCGAGGTCGTTGGATTGGTTGGGCCATCCGGTTCGGGCAAGACCACCCTGCTCAAGTGTCTTGGGGCCATCATCGAGCCCACCAGCGGGCGCATGCGGGTCGGGGACAATGTCATCTATGATGATAGGTGGATGATTTCTGATCTGCGGGCACTGCGACGCGATAGAATGGGGTTCATTTTCCAGGCGCCCTATTTGATTCCCTTTCTCGACGTAACCGATAACGTTGCCTTGCTTCCGATGCTTGCCGGTTGTCCCAATGCGGCGGCGCGCCAGCGTGCGATGGAATTGCTCGAATCCCTCGATGTTGCGCACCGTGCCCGGGCCATGCCCTCGCAACTTTCGGGCGGCGAGCAACAGCGCGTGGCAATCGCCCGCGCGCTTATCAATCGGCCACCCGTCGTGCTCGCGGACGAACCAACGGCACCACTGGACAGTGAACGCGCGTTGGCGGTGATCCGACTGCTGAACCAGATGGCTCGGCAATTCCATACGGCGATTATCGTCGTCACGCACGATGAAAAAATCCTCCCCACATTCAAGCGTATCTACCACATCCGCGATGGTGTGGCCTTCGAGGAGGCGGGCGAAGGACGTGCATGATCACTCGGGAATCCTAAGTGATATGGCCGACGCTCTCGGGATGCTTTCGAAACGAAATGGACGGAGAAGTCGTGATCCGCAGCTCCCCTACTTTCCCGACATCCGGTTGCAGGAAACACAATAAAACTGCGGACATCATGCGCTGGCTATGTGCTTTGGAGTCCGAGGGCCGTGCGGGAGCGGTGACCTCCGTCGCCAAGCGGTGAATCACTTATCTTGTTGCTTCCAGGTTTGCCAGCAGCATGAGCGGAGCACGCGCAAAGGCCAGGATTTCAGGATGTGTCAGCCTGGGTGCACGCAGAATCCAGCGGAACGCATCGGCACATTGGGCGTCGAGCACGCGGAAAAGCTTGTTGAACTCGATCTCGTTTCGCGACGGAGGGGCAATAGTCCCGTTATACCGGGTGATGACGCGTCCATCGATTTGGACGTTCCATAGAATCCGGTAACGATCCCGGATTGCGTTGGGTATACCGTGCTCATCGAGGAACTGACTCAGCGACGGGTCATACTCAAAGTCGGGATCGAGAATATCGTCAATGTGCATCAGTTCGTGCCGCATAAAGGCCCGCATCCGGGCCGGGTAACTGAATAAGTCGACATCGAGCCGAATGAGCAGGTTGGGCTTCGGTCCATCCAGGGCGTGGGTTCCGTACAGCTCGGCACCTCCATCGCGGCGGCGAACGGAGGGCGCGAGGATGCAGCGTTGTACCCGCGACAGGACCATAGGCCACTCGGCCAGCGCATCGATGGCCGGTCGGGCGAGGTCGAGTTTCACGAACCAATCGCGATCCAGCCGCAGGAAGTTGTGATCGCGCCGCTCCGGGTCAGGTTCCTGATAGCAGACTTCCCGCGCGGCGTGGTAGGCCGCCTCCCCGGCCGTGCCACGGGTGGCGAGAAAAACGACTTGCTCGACGAGCAAGGGATCCCACTCGACGTCGCCTTCTACATGGTCGAGGCTCCTGTCCTCTTTGCAATCGAAATCCAATACGGGCGATTCGATCATTGTGTCAGCCTTCCGGCATTTCAGCGCTTTCGCACGGGCCATCGCAACTTCCACAGGCCATCGGGACGTCGACTTCTTCGATTGGCCGGAGGGTCAGGTAGCGCCGCCCGATGGTCAGCCCTAAACGCTTGCATTCAGCCTCCAAAAAAGCGTTGCAGAACGCCGCCGCCGCCACGTGCCAGGGCGCGGCCGTGTGGCTGGAAAGGTTCGTGAGGAAGGTGCGCGCAAAAGCGCCCATATGATCGCGAAGGAAGAGGCGCTGCGCCTGGCGGGCCACCTCGGCGGCGGAATCGTCTTTCTCGTCCAATGCGTGGGCCTCCTTCGCGCACAGAAAGCACATGAACTCGCTTTCGCACGCAATGTGATCGAGTCTTTCGTGCTTGCCGGGATCCACATCAAGGCCGAAGGCCCGATAGAAGCCGACAATATCGCTCATTTCCTGGGGCTGGAAGAAGGGCCCGCCGGTCCCGTATTCAGTCTCGTAGGGCGGTACCTGCCCGCGGGCGGTATGCCCGAAGAGGCGGACATGGGCGACCACCATTGCCTCGTGGCTCGTGCACCGGGCGGCCTCCGACAAATCGGAGATCGCGGCCCTCATCGCTTCCGAGTACGGGCTGTCCACACAGAAGAGTGCTGCGCTCAGGGCATCGCATTCTTCCCGCCCGGCAAAGGTGCGGAAGCGCGCGCTATCTGGATGGCGGAAGGCCGAGGCCATCACGCCATAGAAGGCGCTGCGCGCAAGGGCGGTTTCGGTCGTGTCCTCCAACGTTTCAGCAAGCATGGTCGTTGTTCCTCAGATGGAGTTCTGGTGGGTCGCCGGTCGCACGTAAAGTGGCTCTTCGACTTTTGTACGAAAGAGTTCCTCGTCGCTTGCCCCGTAGGCGATAACGGTGTCGTCATACACCTCAATGGCTTTGCCCCGCAGCGTGCCCTCGTAGACCTTGGGGCCCTCCTGCACTTCATAGCGGTAGATGATCCGGTTTGAGCGGCGGAACAGTTGGAGTACCGCAAGCAGCTCGCGGTCGGGATACATATAGCGCTCGATGGCCGCGTCCACGCCCGGGCCGAACATCTGATAGAGATAGGAGCGGGGTACCCAGCGCGGGGGGATGTAGTAGCCGTTGGGCTCGGTGCCAAACTGGGGGTAGAGGGGCAGCGCGACCTTCGCGACATGGACGAGATAGTAGAGGGGGTGGTAACGATTCTCGGCCCAGGTGCCGTCCTCGTTCAACTGAACGGTTCCCTGCATACGAATCTGGCCGATACAGGCGGCCATACAGCGCGTTTCCATTGGCACGCCGCCGCTCTCGGGATCGGAGCCTTCAACCCGCGGGTAGCAGCCGATACATTTCTCGGAAATGCGCGTGTTCCCCCGATACATCGACTTCTTATAGGGACAAGCCTCGACACATTTGCGATAGCCGCGACACTCCTGCTGGTTGATCAGGACGATGCCGTCTTCCGGACGCTTGTACACCGCCTTGCGCGGGCATGCCGCGACGCAGGCCGGATACTGGCAGTGGTTGCAGATGCGCGCCAGGTAGAAGAACCAGGTCTTGTGCTCCGGCAGCGAGGTGCCGCTGGGGTCATACTGGCCCTTTGTCCCCGTATTGCCCGATGGATTGTCCTCGTAGATATTCGGATTGATCCATTCCTCGTCCCGGGGCAGATAACCCAACACGCGCGTGCTGTCCGGGGTCAGCATCTTTTCTGCGGCTTCAAAAATCGTTGTTCCGTCGAAGGTCCCGTAGGGCTGGCGTGGATCGGTGCCGTCCCCCGGCGTCCAGGTCTGGGCATCGGGATTGGCCTCTTGCAGCAGCTTCAGGGTCTTAACGTCCCAATGCTGGGGGTAGCCGCCGTAGGGTTTCGTCTCCACATTAGCCCACCACATGTTCTCCTGGCCTTTGCTGAAGGTCCAGGTGGATTTGCAGGCCATCGTGCAGGTCTGGCAGCCAATACAGCGGTTCGTGTTAAACACGAAGGCGAACTGTCGCTTGGGGTAGGCCGCCTCATAGGGGTACCCCATCTCGCGACCGAGTTGCCAGTTATAGACCCGTGCCATCTTGTTCTCCTTGGCAGCCAACTCGGGAGAGCGGCCGGTACTGCGGTTCTAACACGCCATGCGGCCCCGGATTCATGCGGGTGCCGCCATTTCGCAACACGGGTCCGCGCCCGCCGCCACGCGATGCGCGCGCAGTGCGGCCCGGCAGGAGGACATGACTTCGCAACATTCCCGGACCACCTGGGTGACGCTATCGGCGCCAAGCACCAGGAAGGCGCTGTGTGGCCCTCGGTACTCGGGCGATTGAAACAAATCAAGAATGGATTGCTCGCTCTGGCCCAGGCGGGCCAACTCTTCCGCAAAAACATAGGCGGCCTCGAGGGCTGTGGCGGGCGACGTCACGAAAGCCACGCCGTTCAGGACCATGGGATCGTCGGATTCCGGGTCGTTATAGGGCATTGGTGTTCCTCGCTTCGTTAAAACAGCGTTTCGCCGGAGTAGCCGCCCGCCAGATACAGCTTCATGGCCTCGTCCTCGTTGTCCGGCGCCATGCCCGACAACGTCGGACCCCAGACGCCCTTCCCTCCCAGGCCGCCGTTTTCGGCCTTTGTCACCTTGACGAGCGCCTCCTTGGGCACGGTGTTGACGGCGTGGTTGTCGGCTTCGCCGCCGAACAGGAATCCGATGGTCGCCTTGGCCTTGTGGAAAAGGGTGTCCGTCTGGTGCATCGGCATATGCCAGTTACGCGTGATCGACTGCTGCGAGCCGTAGCGCATGTTGGCCTGATACCCCGTGTTTTCCGACAGGGCGCGTCCGTCGGCCCGCGTCTCGTGGGCCTTCACACTACGCTCGGTTGCGATAAAGGGCCCGTGCTTCATCATGATCACGTCGTAGGGATAGGCATGGTTGTACTTGACGCGCAACATACAGCGGGACACCTTGTAGAAGGGGTCATCGGGCGTCGCGCCAATGTAGGGACGGTCGGCCGGATTGGCATCCACATAAACATAGTCGCCATCCTCGATTTCCAGATCCCGGGCGGCCTGGGGGTTCATGTGCAACTGATGTTCCCCGAGTGTTGGGGAGCGCTTGTCGAGCCGGTACGGGTCGCCGAAATTCGAGTCGTACATCATGTGCCAGTCCACGTTCGACCAACTGCTATGCACGCGATGCCGTGTCTTCGGGGTCAGGCAGAAGAATTGGTAGCCCTTCTCCCATAGGAAATTCGTGGTCTTCTTCGCTTCGGCCCAGGGCATCTTCACATTGCGGATAGTGCGGTCGTCCCAGTGCTCGGCGTCGGCCGGGATTCCGTAGTCTTCCGGGCGCACCAGGGGATTGGAACTGATGATCACATTGGGCAGATAGGGTGACGCCTCCGGACCTTCCCGGTGGACAATGAAATTCTCGCCGTACTCGATGGCCTCGGACGTGTCCGCATAGGCGTGGAGGCGTCCCGTGTCCGTAAAGAAGGGTTCGGAGAAATGTACCTGCTCGTAGAACGGAATGCGGGGATAGGTGCGAAAGTTCAGGAGGCAGCCCCCGGAAGGTCCGTACTTGCCCGCCATGATGTCGTCAAGTTTATATCCGGTCGTGGTGGTCGAGGTGTCGAGGAGCCGCTGGATATAGATGTTGCGGTTGCCCTGGTTCTCGAAGTGAAACATGTCGTGAAAGCGCTGCTCGCCGGTGAGGTCGCCGAGCGCGTTTGCGATACCCGCCAGAATGGTCAGATCGTCTTTGCTATCGAAGACGGGGGGGATCCCGCCTTTCCAGATTTGGAGGAAGGGGTTCGAGCAGGAAGCGGTGATCTCCAGCCCCTCGAACTCAAGCCAGGAGTTCGCGGGCAGCGCGATGTCCGCATATTCGATGGAGGCCGTCATCTGCACATCGACCGAGACGATCATGTCCACCAGGGGGTTCACGTTCTTAATCATCTCGTACGCCCACTTGGCATTGTTGATGAGGTTTACATTCGTGAACACGATCGCTTTCGTCGGTGTCGGCATGTGCGTCTTGCCCGTGAAGTTCTTATGGCCGAACTTCGGCGTATCGACGATAAGCGCCTTGTCTCCGTGATTCCAGTAGGCGGGTTCCTCATCCTTGGTATAGGCGTGGGTATGAACTGACTTCCCGGGCGCCTCCGAATCGAGCGTCAGTTCAAAGGGATCTTCCGCCACCCAGCCTTTAAACCCAGGGCCGGTCCAGGGCGAGCCCTGGAAGAGCGCCGACTTATAGTTGCCCGCCCAGGTGTGGCAGCCCGCGCCGGGCTTCCCGATATTGCCGGTGAGCATCATAGGGAGATAGGCCGCGCGGTTCATTTCGGTCGCGTGAAACCAGTGGTTGATGCCTTCGCCCTGATGGATCGTGCATGGTCGGATTGTGGCAATGTCTTCCGTGAGCTGTAGTATCAAGTCCTTCGGGGCCTGCGTGATATCGCAGACTGTGTCGATGTCATAGTCCTTGAGGTGCTCGTGGTACAGATTCCAGAGGGTCGCCACTTCGACAGTCTCGCCGCTGACCAGCGTCAGGGTGTAGTTCCCGTCGAGGGCAAGCTCCACCCCCTTCGCGGCCAGATGCTCCCCCACTTCGTCGCGCGTTATGGCCACAGGGGCATTGGCCTTCGTGTCCCATCCGACAAAGTCGCTGAGCTCGGCGTACTGCGCCTCCGTGAGATTCTGGATCTTCATCGAGGCCCCATCCGCCTTGAGGCCCGGCTGATAGCCGGGAATTACGTCGGCCGCGCGCAGCCGTTTCAGGTTGTCCTTGCGCACTAGCAGCGGGAAGTCCGTGAACTGCTTCACGAAGGTTTCATCATACTGCTTATTGTCGATCAAGAGCTTCGTCACGCCCAGCCACAGGGCCGCGTCCGTCGCGGGCCGGATCGGGATCCAGTAATCCGCCTTGGTGCTGGGCGGTCCGTACTCGGGCGCGATCACGACGATCTTGGCACCCCGCTCCATACATTCGATGAACCAGTGCGAATCGGTCATCTTGTTCTCGACTAGGTTTTTCCCGTCCATGATGATCAATTTCGAGGAGCGGAGGTCGTTGAAGTCGCAGTCCGACGCCTGCAAGCCATGAACCCAGGGCTGACCGGGTGCCTGGTCGCCGTGCCAGGTATAGTTCGACCAGTTCCTGCCCGCGAGCGCCTGTTTTGGTTCCACGCCGCGCACCGTTGCGTCCAGCAGGGCCAGGGAGTTGTTCAGGCGATACATTCCATACTTGCCCATGACCCCGAGCAGGCCCATGCCGCCGCGCATCTTGATGCAGCGGGTCCCGGCCCCCTGAGTCTCGGCCACCATCTCGGGTTGATAGCCCTGAGAGAGCAGGCGCTGTGTACCCTCCTCGCCGCTGTAGTTGACGGCCACCGACTTCAGTCCGCCCGCCACGTACTTGAATACTTCCTCCCAGGCTACGCGCACAAATTCGTCATTGCCGCGGCTATCGAATTTGTACATTGTCCGCAGCTCGGGCGTAAGTGCCGGGAACCCCGCGTCGGCCCAGGCCTTCCAGCCTTTCCGGACGATGGGATAGCGCAGGCGATAGGGACCATAGATCACCCGGTGAAACGTATAGCCCTTCGCGCATTGGCGGGGATTCCAGTTGACCGTGGCCTTGTTGCCGTACAGATCGGCGTAGTCCTGGTAGTCATAGGTTGATCCGAGACGCGTCACCACGCCGTTGCGCAGGTAGGCCCGGACCCGGCAGGCATGGGTGTCATTCGGCGAGCACACCCAGTCGAACATGGAGTCGTAACGATACTGATCCCGGTAGATCTTTTCCCAGTCCCGCGCGATAGTCCCCGCCAGCGGATTGTCGCCTGCCTCCGCGGCGTGCAGGATCTCCAGGGGGAGGCCTGCGAGGCCGGCGCCGAGGCTAACCCCGAGCACCCGAAGGAAACTTCGCCTGCTCACCTTGTCACATCGTCTTTGGTTACTCATTGTACCCTCCCGATGACTGTCGCGCGGATGGTCACGGTTGAATCTCGAGTTCGTGCCATGTGGTGACACACTTCTTCCCATCGCGGTCCCCCTTGCTTCCATCCCACACGGCGAAGGCGATGGAGATACGGGAGCCGGGCTCCAAATCCATTTGGTTTGGGTGGGGCGCTTTCAGGCTCCGCTTGAACGTCACGGCATAGGAAGACGTGTCGTAGCGACCGAAGGCGGCGACGGCCTGGTGCTCCAGCGGGCAGGCGCTGAGCGTGCCAAAACCGCGGGCGTTGAGGTCCTCCGCCGACAGGGGATAGGTGGGATCAGAGACGATGTTACCCGCCCCCCAGCCGGTAACGTAGGTCGGCGATGATTTCAGGGTGAGTGCGTGGCGCGCCGGCTGTTCCAGCGGCGAGCTTTCCGAGTTTGGATAGGAGTCGATGCCAATATTCGGATAAACCGTTTCGATATCCTGAAACGCCGTCTCCAGATTGACCTGGCGTTCGGATTTCCACATCCAGATGTTGACCGGGCTATCGGCCGCGCCCATCCCGATGAAGGGCGGGGCGGTTTCGGGAGACATCTGGACCGCCACCGCATCGCGAAAATCTTCCGTTCGTATCGCAGTGTGGTCGTTCGTGGCATCGGTCCAGACCAGTTGAAGGGCAAGGTTCTCGCCATCATGTATCGCCCGCACGGTGACGTAGTCTGCGGATTCGTCACGCCACCACAGCGGCGTAACTCTAACCCGGATCGGGGCTGCCGCCTGCCATTCGCTTGAATCCGGGTGATCGGGGATCGCCACGCGGCGAAGGGCGCGAAGACTTTCCCGATGGGGTTCAAAGGCGGCGCGCTGCTCGGCGGAAGACATTTCCATGACGTATTGGGCCAACAGAGACGCCGTCTCGCCTTCCGCCCAATCGCTCATCGGCATGGGGGTTCCCGGTATGCCGGCTACAATTCGGCGATACACGGCTTCGTAGGTTGCCGGCCCCTTGTAAATCCCTTTGGTCAGATCCCGCGGGCGGGTCGGGAAACCCTCCGAGTCGATCTGCCGCTGCGGGCCGTCACTTCGGCCCGTGGGACCGTGGCAGGGGGCGCAGCCCTCAACAAACAAGGCCGCCGCCTTCGCGCGCGTCTCTGGAGTCAATGCAATCGGCGGTGTCACCCGAACCACGCCCCCGGTAGGCGCCTGCACCGCGCTATCGGCCGCATCGACAGCACCCGGCCACGGGCGCGGCGAAAGGGATTTTACATAGTGGACCAGGGCCCCCCGGTCGGGCTCGCTCAGATGGGCGAAGGGCGGCATTGCCGAGCCCGGCATGCCCCGGGTCAGTGTGTCAAAGAGATCCTGATCCGTAGGAAGTCGTTCCCAGGTGGAAACTATCCGGAACTCGCCCTCGACCAGATTCCGAGGCTTCGGATAGAGGAGATACGCGGCGGGGCCATCTCCCCTGCCCTCCGCGCCATGACAGGCCGCGCATTCCCGGGCAAAAACTTGCGCGCCACGCGCCACCCCCTCGGGCGTGGCTGGCGGGAGGACCTCCGGACAGGCGTTCAGCGTGCCTAGTAGAATGCCGAAGACCAGGGAGAGCGAGCATCTGGCTCGGACTCTTCGAATCATGACAGGAGACCTCCCAGTATCTTGACAATGTGGCCCTGAGCCACGCGGATGACGCCAGGGCCACCAAAACAGGACATTTTCATCCACAATATGGGCAGGCCAAGTGGACAATTTCCACCGAAAACGGGCTTCTGCAAATAGTGGACAATTTAATCCACAAATTAGCACGGTTCGTGGGCATTGTCAATACCTTTGACTGCAACCGCTGGCGGGCTGGAGTGTGCCGGACATCAGACGGGACCTTGCATTTCACTTCTCCAGCGATTCACTAGTGACACTATGCCTTGAGTCCGTTGAGTCCGTCTTTGAGAGAGTACACATTCGCGTCGCCCCCATCCCTGAGTGCCTTGGCGAGTTGACGGCTGCGCAGTCCCCGAGTGCAACAGAGGACGCTGCGTTTGTGAGGTACAGTGGGCAGACCGTGATGCAGGAGTTTGCTCGCAGGTAGTGCGACGTCCGCCCAGGCCACTGGGGCGGCCTTCTGGTCCCGTTCTTCCCGTATGTCGATGAGGACCAGTTCGCATCGGGCCTTCTCGACCGTCTCCCACGGAATCTCAAGGTCCTCGTCGCAATGGAGCGGGTACGGTGTTCCGGGTTGGTGACAGCGGCATCGGGGATTGTCACGGGGCACACGGGCCTGGCGCGTGCGGAGCGTGAGCAGATCGATGAAGGTCATGACGGTCTCGGGCTGTCGAGGAAGGTCCAGAATGATTTTGAGCGCCTCCATGGCCTGCATGGCGCCCAGGATGGCCGGTACGCTTCCCAGGACACCCACTTCGGCACAGGAACCGGTGCAGTCTGGAGCGGGCATCTCGGGCCAGATACAGCGCAGGCATGGGCCCTTGCGGTGTGGGTTCACGATCAGGAGCTGCCCTTCGTACTGGTAAATGCTCGCCTGGACGAGGACGCGGGAAAAGGCCATGGCTCCGTCGTTGAGCAGAAACTTGGCTTCGAAGTTGTCCGTGCAGTCGAGCACGATGTCATAGGGCGCGAGCGTCGCTTCAATATTGGCGGCCGTGATCCTATTGGGGTGAACCTCAACCTCGATGAGCGGGTTCAGGGCACGCAGATAGGCCGCCGCGAGTTCGCCCTTGGGCTGCGTCACCTGATCCGCCCGATAGATGGTCTGTCGGTGAAGGTTGGAGACCTCGAGCCGGTCGGCTTCGCAGATACCGATATGTCCGACGCCCGCTGCGGCGAGGGCGGGCAGTGCCGCTGCCCCCAGCCCCCCCGCGCCCACCACCAGCACGCGTGCGTCTCCCAGCTTCTTCTGGCCCTCCAGACCTACGTCCGCGAGATTGAGCTGGCGTGCGTAGTAGTCCGTCGTCAGGATCACTCCTCCCGCAGTGCAGCCGGCCGCTTGAATTTGGTGATGGTCGTGGCCGTGGGTGGCGCAGCGCTCGCAGTTCACCCACCCGGAGTCCCCGTCCACGTAGTGCTCTTTCTTCCAGATGGGTACGCGGTGCTTTACTTCGTCGATGATATAGCGGCAGGCCGCAAAGGCCTCGCCCCGGTGGGCGGCGCACACCCCCACCCACACCGCAATATCTTCCAGACCGAGGTGGCCGGTGCGGTGTACGCAGGCGGCTCGAATAACGCCAAATCGTTCGCGTGCCTCATCCAGAATGCGATGCCCTTCTTTCAGGGCGAGTCCCGGATAGGCCTCGTATTCGAGCGAGCGCACTTGACGGCCTTCGTTGTGATCGCGCACCCAGCCTTCAAAGCTTGCATAGCCGCCCGCTCCGATGTGGCGGCTTGCCCTATGCAGCGCGCCCAGATCGAGGGCCTGATCGGACAGGGCGAACACCTTTCAGCCTCCGGCCACGGGCGGTATGAAAACCACGGTGTCCCCATCCTTCAGGGTCGTGTCCCAGGGAGCGAAGGCTTCGTTTACCGCCACGCCGAGCTGGGCCGGGCGCAATGTAAAGCCGAAGGCGCTGCGCAGCGCTTCGTAGAGTGCGGCGGGGGTCTCCGCCTCGCTTTTCAGGGTTTCTTCGGAACAGCCCCGCTCTTCCCGCAGCTTGGCGTAATAGGCCACATTAACTGTTTTCATAGATTCTCCTTGGCAGTTTCTTTGCTTCCGGCGACTAACCACCGATATGGTACATCTCGACTTTTTCCTGGCGTGCGGACTGACCGCAACTCCGCTCTTCCGAATAACGATCCGTCCGCTGTTTCCAAAGGTCCTCGATTTGGTCTTCGAGGAGGGCATCGGCGCTATTGCCGCGCAGGGAGGGTCTCAGATCGAGTCCGCGCGCAGCGAAGAGGCATGTAAACAAATGGCCGTCGCACGTCAGGCGCAGTCGGGAGCAGCCGCCGCAAAAGGGCCGCGTGACCGATGCGATCACGCCAATCTCCCCCAGCCCGTCGGCATATCGATAGCGGCTGGCGACCTCGCCGGGGTAGCTCGGCGCAACAGGCTCCAGGGGGAAGTGCTCGTGGATACGGGCAATAACCTCGTGGGCGGGTACCACGCGATCCAGCTTCCATTGGTTCA
The DNA here is from genome assembly GCA_016791475.1 of Candidatus Hydrogenedentota bacterium. Taxonomy (NCBI): domain Bacteria; kingdom Pseudomonadati; phylum Candidatus Hydrogenedentota; species Candidatus Hydrogenedentota bacterium. Next base: position 67,830 of record JAEUWI010000034.1, on the reverse strand, counting down.
TGGTGCCCACATCCATAAATTCGATAAAGCGCAGCACGATGCCCGTTCCGCGAAAGTGGCGGGCGAGATCGATGATGCCCCCGTCGTTCACGCCGCGCTGCAGCACGGTGTTCACCTTGATCGATTCGAAGCCTGCATCCCGCGCGGCGGCGATGCCGTCGAGGACGAGATCCGGGTGCACGTCGCGCCCGCATATCTGGCGGAGCACCGCGGGATCGAGACTGTCGAGGCTGACCGTGATGCGATTCATGCCCGCATCCCTGAGGGGCCGTGCGTAGCGCGGTAGGAGTAGACCGTTTGTGGTGATGGCGAGATCCTGGACGTTGGGAAGATCCGCCAGCATGGATACAAGCTCGTCGAGATTATGGCGCAGGAGGGGTTCGCCGCCGGTCAGGCGGATCTTATGTACGCCGAAGTCCGCCGCTATGCGTGCAATCCGCGCAATCTCCTCGAAGCTAAGCAGGGCATCCCTGGCCTGAAAGCAGTGATTCTCCGGGTAGATGGACGCGGGCATGCAGTAGGCGCAGCGCAGGTTGCAACGATCAGTGACGGAGATCCGGAGGTCGCGCAGCGGCCGGTGGCGCGCGTCGCGCAGGGATATCGCGGTGCCGGTTTCGTCCAGGACGGCCCGGTCCAGGGTCACGCAGTCCATATACTCTTACTCATTGCGGCGCTCCAGAACTCTGCGTCGATCGCGATACCTGGGCGGCCTGTTGCTCCACCCATTCCACCAGTTGATCCAGACTCACGTGATCCGGCAAACCCTCTTTCTTCTTGATCCCGAAGTCGTGCAGGCGCAGGTGCAGCACGGCGGGACGATCCACCTTCTCGGCGATGCCACCGCCGCACTCGATGGGGCAGCCGTCGATGATCCAGACCGGTCGCCGTTCCGCGAGTTTCAGGAACACAGGCTTTTCCGCGCCGAGCCCGGCGAGACAGGACATCTCCGCGATACCGCGCCGGTCCAGTTCGAGTGCGAGCTGGTTGGCGAGCTGGCCGGCGGGAGAACAGCCGGAGCAGGCAAAGACGACCGGTTTCAGGGGCAGATCCATGTTGCGTATTCCTTCAGCAGGGGACTTCCGCGTTCTTGCGCGCGTAGTACCACCAGTTCAGTGCGAGACAGGTGACGTAGTAGACCGCGAAGCCGTAGAGGGCGTATTCCGGCTTGCCGGCCTTGATCTGCATGGCGAAGATGGTGGGAATGAGGAACGCGCCGTAGGCCGCGACGGCGGAGGTCCAGCCGAGGACGGGCCCAGCGAGCTCTTTTGGGAAGATCACCGCGATCATGCGGAAGGTGGAGCCGTTGCCGATGCCGGTGGTGGCGAAGAGCAGGATGAACAACAGCAGGAAAGGCAGGAACCAGGTCTCCGGCCGGGGTGAGGTGTTGGCTTCGCGAATGACCCAGGCCGAAGCGAGTGCCGCGCCAATCATGACCGCCGTGCTCCACTGGGTGACCCGTGCGCCGCCAAGCTTGTCGGAAAGCCAGCCGCCCACCGGGCGGATGGCGGCGCCCATGGCCGCGCCGAGGAAGGCATAGTGCAGGAAGTTGGGCGCGTTGGGATTCACGAGTGCCTCGGCCAGGGGCTGCCCGGCGGCGTCCACATGGATGTAGCCGAAGACGTCTTTCAGCAGCTTGGGGAAGGCGCTGGCATAGCCGATGAAGCTGCCGAAGGTCATAACATAGAGATAAGTCATGACCCAGTTGTGCTTCTCACCAAAGATGGCGAATTGCTTTCGCAAGCTCTCGCGTGTGGAGGAGGGCGTGGCGACGCGCATGAGGACCATGGTGACGGCGATGGCCAGAAATACATTGAGAATCGTTGCGAGGATCTCAATACCGGGCGACAAGACCCATTTCTTCGAGAGGAGTAGTAGCGCTATGGAGGCGGCGACACCACCAAAGCCCAGGAGCTCCAACCAGAGAAACCGGCCCATCGCGGCGGCCATGGAGCCGCTCCGGTGTTGCTTTAGATTGTTCATCAGGAAATACGCCATGAACCCGAGCACCAGCAGAACGGGCACCCAGACGAAGCCCGCATTTTGAACCCACACCTCCCTGCCTTTAAACGACAGCGAAGGGCCACCGAAGATCCCGAAGGTGATGACCCAGGGAATGGCGAACTGGAACAGCGATACGCCCAAATTTCCAAGGCCCGCGTTGAGACCGAGCGACAGGCCCTGGCTTCGCTTGGGGAAGAAGAAACTTATATTGGACATCGACGACGCAAATACCCCACCACCCATTCCGCAGAGCGAGGCGAGCACGACAAAGGTGAGAAAGTTCGTCTGCGTGTTTTGCAGGGCGAACCCCGTCCCCAAGGCGGGAATAATCAACAGAAACGTGGTCATGTACTTGACGGTGCGCCCGCCGCACAGGGCAACCATGAAAGAATTCGGAATGCGCAACGTTGCCCCCGCGAGTCCCGCGACGGCCGGCAGGGTATAGAGGAGCGCCTGGTAAGCGGGTCCGCTCAGGGGCTGTCCGTCCGGGCCCGTGAACGCATATACCGTCGGGTCGCTGTCGTGCAGCCCCTGCATCACGTTGATGATAATACTCCAGTAGATCCACACGCCGAAACCCATGAGTAAGTTGGGAATGGACACCCGGAGATTTCTGCTGGCGATTTTATGTCCTTCGGCTTCCCAGAACGCTTCATTTTCCGGGTCCCAATTTCTTAGCGTATGCATGGCGCTCTCTCCTCAATCGTTCCCAACGACGCCGTGCGCGGCGTCCACCTGTTCCAATCGCCCGCGCAGGGCCGGCGAACTCTCGTAGTGCGCGCGCTGGATCACGTGGTGCATCCACCACAAGCAGACCGCCGACAGGATGGTGAAAAATATCCAGCAGGTGGTCCAGAGTCCAGTCCATTCCAGCAGGTAACCGAAGATGATCGGGCAGATGAAGCCGCCCAGGCCGCCAATGACCCCCACGATGCCTCCAACCACCCCCACCTCCCGTGGGAAGTAGTCGGGAATATGCTTGTAGACGGCGGCCTTGCCGATGCCCATCATGATGCCGACCACGAAGAGCAGGGCGGTGAAGACCCAGACGTTGGCCTGGAAATAGATATGGGTGACACCCCGGGCGAGCAATTCTTTCTTTTTGACGGTCTGTCCCGGCTCCACCACCGGCTCCTGGTAGGCGCTCATGGTGGGCCAGATGAGCAAGTCCTCACTTGCCTCCAGATTGCGCTGGTCCTCGGCGCTTTGGGGCCGGACGGGGTAGCGCACCTCGCCCACCGTAATTTCCGAAGGTGACACGGCGCTCACCGTTCCGCCGCGCTTGGCGAGGACCGCCTTGCCCGGCGACTGAATGTCCATGCGGGGCACGACGAGCAGGGCGCAGCAGATCAGGCAACTACCGAGCACCCAGTACATGACGCGGCGCGCGCCGAAGTGATCGGAGAGATAGCCGCCGAGGGCGCGTATCACGCCGGAGGGCAGACTGAAGATGGCGGCCAGCAGTCCGGCGGTGGCCAGAGGCATGGTGTATACGCTCACGTAGTAGGGAATGAGCCACTGGGCCAGGGCAACGAAGCCGCCGAAGACGAGGAAGTAGTAGAGGCCGAAGCGCCAGACGCGCATGTGACGCAGTGGTGCGAGGCGCTGGCGGAAACTGGTGATGTGGGAGTCGTCCACCCGCTTGGGCGCGGCGAGCAGGGCGAAAAGGATCGCCATTAACACGAGTCCACCCGCATAGAGGCGGGGCATGTTGCGCCACGCCTCAAGCTGCTCTCCCCCATTCGTGAGGGAGCGTAACAACCAGGGCGCGCCCATACTGGTGAGGGCGGCGCCGGCATTGCCTGCGCCAAAGATGCCGAGGGCCTTGCCCTGGTGCTCGCGGGAGAACCAGACCGAGGTGTAGGCGATACCCACGGCAAAGGAGGTTCCCGCCAGACCGAAGCCGAGGCTGCACCACAGGAAGGCGGCATAGGAGTCTGCGAAACTGAGCAGGTACATGGGCACGGCGGCGACCAGCATGACGATGACGAAGACCCATTTTCCACCGTACTTGTCCGTCAACAGGCCCACCGGCAGCCGGAAGATGGAACCGCTCAATACGGGAATGCCGATCAGCCAACCAATCTGGGCATCGGTCCAGTGGACGAGCTGGTTTTCGACGAGATAGGTCACGAGCACGCCGTTGAGCATCCAGCAGGCAAAGCAGACGGTGAAAGCGATGGTGTTGAGTGCCAGTACGGTAATGGCCTGTCGTCGATGTTCCATGGGGTTCTCTCTTATCCCTGTTTTCGTGCGGTCTTCGCGGCGCTCATGACCTCAAAGCCATGGAGCAGATTGTTGAGCCCCCAAAGCCCCAGAGCCGTTGCCAGCCCCACCATGAGAACATGGAACCAGCGCCGCTTGAGATTGATCGCGAGGAGCGCCCAGGGGTCGCCATGATTCGGGTCCGTGGGCAGGGTGCCGTCCACATACTCCCGGGCGTCGCTCAGGCCATCGCCATCGAGATCACTCTCCGCCCCGAGGGCCTCCGCGAGCTTGGCAGGCTCCTGGCGGATCTGGAGAAACTGCTGCTTGCCGATCACCTGAATGATGTGATCGCCGAAGGCGTTCAGGATGGGGCTGTCCACTTCCTCACCGGGAGCGAAGGCCGCGCGGGCCTTGCCGAGAGCCTCCATCTGCTGGGGGGTCAGACTACCGATCTGGCCGGGCTTCAGGCCTTCGGGGCCGTCGGCGTGGGCATGGCACATGGCGCAGTTCACATTGCGCCCGGACTGGGCCTCGATGTAGGTCTGGAACTCCGGGTAGGACCAGGCGGCGCCGCAGAGTATCAAACTGAGGGCCGTGACCATTGTGACGCGGGGTTTCATTGATGGGCTCCTTTGAAGAACTCGTAGATCTGCTGGCCGAAGACGGTCATGGCCACGAGATAAAAGGTGGCGGCGATGGCGATATTGCGGAGGGTCCTCCGGCTCGTGCCTTGAAAGATCCACGGGACCCCGAGCAGGACCGCCACGGCGGCCCCGGAAAGGATCATGATCATCCAGAAGGGCAGCAGCTCCAGCGGGTAGTAGACGAAGAAGAAATACCACTCCGGCTTGATCCCGTCGGGCGTGGAGCCCTGGGGGTCGAAGGGCTCGAAGAGCGGATAGGAGAAGAAGGCCTCGAAGGGCAGGCAGAGGGCGACGACGAAAAGGACGAAGAAGACAAGCCCCCAGATGGAAAAATCCTTCAGGGCGAAAATGGGGAAGAACTTCTCGGTCTTGCCCGTGGGGTTGTCCACACCTTTGCTCATACCGTGGATTTGCACCATGAAAAGGTGCTGGCTCAGGATGGCGAAAATCGCCAGGGGCAACAGCACGACGTGGAGCGCGTAGAAGCGGCTGAGGGTGGCCTGGCCCACGGCGGCTTCACCCTGTATCAACTCCTTGAGCTGACGCGGGATGTCGGCCAGGGCACCTGGGAGATAGGTCCCGGCTTCTTCGACGGACTGGAGACCGACTTTGGTGGCGTTGACGGCGATCTGGTGCCAGGGCAGCAGGTAGCCGGTAAACCCGAAACCGAAGGTAATCAGCAGCAGGAGCACGCCGGAAACCCAGGTGATCTCTCGCGGCTTTTCGAAGGCTTTCATGGCGAAGGCCGTGATCAAGTGGGTGAGCACGCAGAAGATCATCGCCGAGGAAGACCAGGTGTGAAGATTGCGCACCAGCGCGCCACCGCCGATATGGAAGGTAATCAGTTCCACCGACGCGTGGGCGTCGGCCACGGTGGGCTGGTAGTAGAAGAGGAGCAGGAGGCCGGTGACGAGCTGGATGCTGAAGCAAAAAAGCGCCAGACCGCCGAAGTAGTAGCCCCAGCTCATGCGGTGAACGGGAACTTCTTTTTTCTGAAAAAGCGATTCAAAACTCAGCTTTTCCAGGGGAAAGCGTTCGTGAATCCAGTCGCTTGCCTGCTGAAGCCGGTCGTGTGTACGCATCAGGCCATCTCCTCAAACTGTTTGGCGATGTACACGCCGTAACTGCCCGCTAGGGCAAGATCGACCTCACCGGTCATCTCGCCGCCCGCGCCCTGGCTGGCCACGAGGTTGCCGGTGCCGTCCATCAGCACCCAGCCGAGGTGGGGCAAGGGCGCTTTCGCCGGGGCACCCGGCGTGGGCATGCCCGTCTTCACGTCAAACCAGGACACGTGGCAGGGGCAGAGAATGCGTCCGTTGTTTATCGTGCTCGCGACGGTGCAGCCGAGGTGAGTACATTTCGCGGAAATCAGGAGGGGCAGTCCCCGCTCGTCCTTGAAGGCCAGGGCTGGACGCATGTGGTAATCGGTGAAGTAGCGTCCGTCCTTATCCGAGAGTTCGGCCAGGGACGCAACATAGATGTAATCTTTCTCGATACGCTCGATTTCGAGCTTTCGTTCCGCCGCGGCCAGCTCCAGGCGTTCGAGTTTCTTCTGCAGCAGTTCGGCTTGCTGCCGCGTATCCATGGCCGGGCCGCGAAAGTAGCGTCCGAGCTTTTCCAGCACACCGATGCTGAGCAGGAACAGAGCGCCGGTACTGGCGAGGGCACCGCGCACAAAGTAACGACGGCCGTCCCGGTGCTGGTGCTGGGGCGCACAACAAGCCGCGGCTTCAGGCCGGGGCGTGGTCCAGACCACCTTTTGCGGCGGGCGCCAGAGGTAGGCGATGGGTACCGAGAACGCGTGAACGAGGCGGGTAAAGGGGATGACGAGGAAGAAGCACCAGGCCAGGACGAGGTGGAGCTTGACCGTGGGCGGCAGTCCGGTGATGTATTCTGGCTGGGGCTGAAACGTGGCCAGGCTCCAAAGGTAGGGCGTGGTCGTGCTGGCCGACCAGGCGGCCCCCCAGCGCGCACCGGTCGCCACCGAGATGCCCACGACCACCTGGGCGATGAGCAGGAGCAGCAGCAGGTAGTCCGCCGTGGTGGTTACCGCCGAGACCCGGGCCGAGGTGGTGCGTCGATAGAGGAGCACGCAGAGTCCGCTGAGGGCGAGGAAGGCGGCAATGGTGCCGATAACCTCAACCGTGATCAGAAAGACCGGGATGGAGGTCAGGGCCTGCCACAATCCGGGCACGAGGACGGGAATCACGTGCCCCACCAGGAGGACGAGAATCCCAGCGTGCCAGGCCATGCTCCCCCAGCGCAATTGATTGCCCTCGAGAAACTGGGAACTGAGGGCGGAATAGGTGAAGCGCTGGGTCCGGTAGCGGTAGGCCGACAGCACGATCATCAGCGTAAAGGCGATGTAGGGGAATCCGACAAATAGAAAAAGGTCAAGCATGGATCAACGCTCCGGCAGTCACGTGCTTTACAAAAACCTCCAGGGATGCGAGGACGTGTTCATAGGGGCTCTCCCCTACCCGCAAGGCCTGGCGCATAAGTTTCAGGGGCGAAGGCAGGCAGAGTTGCTGCACTTCCTCCCAGGTATCTTCGGGGGCCACCCCGGCGTAGCCCAGCACGGTGGCCAGGTGGTCGGGCAGTTCTCCCCCGCTGTCGTAGCCCGCTTCGGCATAGGCCCCGCTGAATCCGGCCATGAACTGGCCGCGCTGCGGATTCTCCGCGCCGAAGAGGTAAACACTCAGGTACGGCACGGCGAGCGGGCTCAAGTCGAAGGCGCGGGTATAGTGTTCCCGCGCCTCTTCCACCGTGGACGATGCGAGGATTTCCGCGAAACGTTCCAGCGGTTCCGCCGTCTCATCGGAGACCTCGCGGAGTCGCGACGCCAATGTTTCGGCCAGCTTTTGATGACCTGGTTCCGGGTAAGACAGGAGCGCGGCGAAGTCCTGGTAGATCGCGCGATATTCGGGTGATTCCGTCATGGTCACAGCCCTCGCTCGGGGGTGGAAATGGCGCCCAGGCCGCAGGAGCCTTTGCACATCTCAGGCGAGCAACCGCTCCCCGCGATATTCACTTCGCGCTGGATGGGCGGCATCACGTAGCGCTCGTTCATCGGCGCGAGGGTCGTCATCTGGTAGATTTCTTCGGCCTCGGCTTCGGAGAGTCCGGCCTCGCGCAACACGGCGTGGACCTTGGACGCATCCACGTCGTCCACATCCTGCGCGCGCTTGAAGTAGCGCACGGCCATCTGGCGTTTCATCACGTCGTGGACGATCTTCTCGTTGCCCGCGCTGAAGAGGGAGGCCAAGTAACGGATGGGCAGGCGCGCGCTGTCGAGGTTGGAGAAGAACTCGGTGGCGTTCTGCTGATAGATACCATCGCCCGCGCGTCCGCTGACGGGCAGGAGCGGGGGCACGTAGTAGAGCATGGGCAGGGTGCGGAACTCGGGGTGGAGCGGCAGGGCCAGCTTCCACTTCATGACGTAGTTCCACACCGGAGAGCGCTGGGCGGATTCGATGAACTGGGCGCTGATACCGTTGGCCTCGGCGCCCGCGATTACGGCGGGATCAAAGGGATCGAGCAAGACACTGCGGTGGGATTCCACGAGCGCGTCTTCGGGTGCCTTCATGGCTTCTTCCACGCGATCAGCGTCGTAGAGCAGCACGCCCATGTAGCGGATGCGGCCCACGCAGGAGTGGAAGCACGCCGGGGGCTGGCCGGTCTCGATGCGCGGATAGCACAGGATGCATTTCTCGGCTTTGCCGGTTTTCCAGTTGTAGTAGACCTTCTTGTAGGGGCACGCGGCCACGCAGGCGCGCCAGCCGCGGCAGGTGTCTTGATTGACCAGGACGATGCCATCTTCACCGCGCTTGTAGAGCGCGCCACTCGGGCAGGCCGCGACGCAGCTCGGGTTCGCGCAGTGGTTGCAGATGCGGGGCAGATACATCATGGTGATCTGTTCCACGTCGAAGAGGACGCGCCGCTCGTCTTCCGTCAGTGCGTCGAGATTGGGGTCGTTGGCCGCGTAAACAGGAGAGCCGCCCAGATCGTCGTCCCAGTTGGGCCCCGCCTCGATGTCCATATCTTCCCCGGTGATCTGGGAGATGGGTCGGGCCGTGGGCTGGTCGTCGCCCTCGGGCGCGTTGGTGAGGTCGCCGTAGCGATAGGTCCAGGGCTCGTAATATTCATCCAGACCCGGCTGGTTCGGGTTGTAGAATATCTTCTGAAAGTAATTGGCCTTTTTCTGGCTCTTGAGCTGGAGCTCCCGTTGGTCGTTCAGTTCCCAGCCGCCTTTGTAGTTGAGCTGGTCCTCCCAGCGCGTGGGATAGCCGGTGCCCGGCTTGGTCTCCACGTTGTTCCACCACATGTATTCGGCACCGGGCCGGTCGGTCCAGATGTTTTTGCAGGCCACGCTGCACGTGTGGCAGCCGATGCATTTGTCGAGGTGGAACACCATGGAAACGTGTGCGCGTACATTCATTGTCTTCTCTCCTACCAAATCGGCTTGTCGAGTTTGCGCACCACCACGAAGGTGTCGCGGTTCACCCCCTGGGGTCCCCAGTAATTGAAGCCATACGAGAACTGGGCGTAGCCGCCGATCATGAAGAGGGGTTTGAGGCGCGCGCGCGTCAGGCTGTTGTGCCCACCCGCACGGCGCTTGCCCCGGTGTTGGCTCTTGGGATTTCCCACGGTCCGCTCGGTCGCGTGGTAGATGAAGCAGATGCCTCGGGGGATGCGAGCGCTCACGCAGGCGCGGGTAACCACGGTGCCGTGATCGTTGAGGACCTCCACCCAGTCGTTGTCGTGGATCGCCAGCATCGCCGCATCCTGCTCGTTCATCCAGAAGGGCTCAATGCCGCGCGAGAGGGTTTCCATGCGCAGGGTGTCGCCGAAGGTGGAGTGGATGTGCCACTTGCCGTGGGGCGTGAGGTAATTGAGGACCAGCGATCCCGGTTCGGTGCCCGTCATGTCCAGATCGCGGGTGGTCCGCAGGTCGGCCCGGGGCTTGAAGGTGGGCAAATGCTCGCCGTAGGCCACATAGGCCTCGTGATCGAAGTAGGTGTGCTGGCGCCCGGTCAGCGTGCGCCACGGGATACGCTCTTCGAGGTTCTGACAGTAGGCGGAATAGGTGCGCGTGCCATTCGTGATACCGGTCCAGTAGGGCGTGGTCAGCACGCGGCGCGGCTGGGTGCAGAGATCGGCGAAGTTGTAGCGCACGTTGCGATTGCCCGCGGCCAGGTGCGTGTGGTCGATGCCGGTCTTGTGGGACTCGGTCTCGTAGGCCCGGTGCGCCAGTTCGCCGTTGGTCTCAGCGGCGAAGTGGAGGATGGCCTCACAGACGCTGCGGTCAATCCGCAGGGAGGGGTACTGCTCGCCACCCCAGGTCTCGACCGGATTGTGCAGCAGGTATTCGTCGTAGACATCGTCCACTTTATACGTGCAGCCGTGGACGCCGATGCCGTTGTTGCGCACGTTGCGGCCCAGAGAGATAAATTTCTGGTAGACCTTGGTGTAGTCCCGCTCGACGACGGTCATGTTCGGCATGGTCTTGCCGGGAATGGCCTCGCACTCCCCTTTCGCCCAGTCTTTGATGCGGGGCTGCGTGATTTCGCCGGGGGTATCGTGCAGGAGGGGCGAGCAGACAAAATCCTGAATCGGCTCGGGAAGATAGCGCTCTGCCATCGTGCTGGTGGCTTTGGCGATCTCCTGGAAGATTTTCCAGTCGGTCTTCGACTCCCAGCAGGGCGGCACAGCCGCCTGGAGCGGGTGGATGAAGGAGTGCATGTCGGTGGAGCTGAGGTCGTCTTTCTCGTACCAGCTCGCCGTGGGCAGGACGATGTCGGAATAGAGCGCCGAGGTGTCCATGCGAAAGTTGATATCGACGATGAGATCCATCTTGCCCAGTTCGACCTTGTCGTGCCAGGTGACTTCCTTCACGTCTTCCTTCGCCTGTTCCTCGGCGATGCTGTTGTGGTGGGTGCCGAGGTAGTGCTTGAGGAAGTACTCGTGGCCTTTGGCGGACGCCTGAATCGCGTTGCCGCGCCAGATGTACCACACGCGGGGGAAGCACGCGGGATTGTCCACGTCTTCCATAGCAAACTTGAGGCTGCGGTCCTTCAGGCGCGAGACCACGTGATCCACGGGGTTCACGCCAAGCGCCGCCGCCTCTTTCACGAGCTCGAAGTTGTGCTCCGTAAACTGGGGATAGCAGGGCAGCCAGCCGCAGCGCACGGCCAGTGCCTGCTTGTCCGCCGTATGGCCCTCGGCGATGGGATTGGTCTTGTCGGCCACGGGACAGAACTCGCCAAATTTTCGGTCGTAGCGCCACTGGTCGCTGTGCATGTAGTGGAAGGAGGGCGCGTTCTGCAGTCGGGGCGGCCCGCTCCAGTCCGTGGCGAAGGCGATGGGCGCCCAGCTAGCCTGGGGCGCGAGTTTCTCCTGGCCCACATAGTGGTTCAGCCCGCCCCCGCTCCGGCCGACGCATCCGCAGAAGAGCAGGGAGTTGATGCAGGCGCGGTAGATGAGATTGTTGTGGTACCAGTGGTTCACCCCGGCGCCGATGATGATGCTGCATTTGCCGCCGGTCTTCTCCGCCGTGATTGCCCACTGGCGGGCGAAGTCGATTACCGTCTCCGCCTTGATGCCGGTGTACTGTTCCTGCCACGCGGGCGTGAAGGGATGGGTATCGTCGTCGTAACCGGTGGGCCATTGGCCTTCGAAACCGCGATTCACGCCGTGCTGGGCGAACTGGAGGTCGTAGACGGTGGCGACGAGCACCGGCCCATCCGCCGTCTGGATTTCGCGCACGGGCACATGACGCAGGCGGCCCTGGCCCTGAATACCTTCGGAGAAGTCGTCGAAGTACGCGCTGACTGTCTTGTCGGCGCAGTCTCTCAGGGAAAGCAGGGCGTCGATGGGTGCACCGTCGCGGCTGTCTTCCTGCTTAATGTTCCACTGGCCTTTTTTCGTCTGCCAGCGGTGGCCGATCTGGCCCGCGGGAATGCGCAGATTGCCTTCGGTGTCCAGCACGAAACTCTTCCACTCGGCGTGCTCCTCGCCCTGGGTTTCCGTGATCTGGGCGATGCGGAGCAGCGAACCGGGCCGGTAGTGGCCTTTCGCGTCGGGCTCCATCACCACGAGGAAAGACGCATCGGAGTTTTCCCGCATGTATTGCTGAAAGAAAGGCACGGCGCGGTCCGCATGGAATTCCCGGAGGATCACATGGTTTACCGCCATCCAGAACGCCGTGTCGCTGCCCTGGTTGATGGGGATCCATTCGTCGGCGATTTTGGAGGTCTGGCTGAAGTCCGGCGAGAACACGACCACCTTGGTGCCCCGGTGGCGCGCTTCCACGAGGAAGTGGGCATCGGGCGTGCGGGTCATGAGCACGTTGGAGCCGACCGTGGCGATGAACTTCGAGTGGAACCAGTCGGCGCTCTCCGCCACGTCGGTCTGTTCGCCCCAGACCTCGGGGGAAGCCGGCGGCAGATCGCAGTACCAGTCGTAGAAGGAAAGGGCGATGCCGCCCATGAGCTGGAGGAAACGCGCGCCCGCCGCATAGCTGATCATGCTCATGGCGGGGATAGGCGAAAAACCGACGAGGCGATCGGGGCCGTATTTTTTCACGGTGTAGATGTTGGAGGCGGCGATGAGTTCCTGGGCCTCGTGCCAGGAGACCCGCTGAAAGCCGCCCTTACCCCGGGCCTGCTGATAGCGCTTGCGCCGCTCGGGATTGGCCGTGATCGATTCCCACGCGGCCACGGGGTCGTTCCCGTGCTCCGCTTTGGCCTCGCGCCAGAGATCGAGCAGCGCTCCGCGCATGTAGGGATATTTGATCCGCAGCGGCGAGTAGATGTACCACGAGGTGGAAATGCCGCGCTGGCAGCCCCGTGGCTCGTGGTTGGGGATGGCCTTGTCTATCGTGGGGTAATCGAGGGCCTGCATTTCCCAGGTCACGATGCCCTGCTTCACATAGACGTTCCAACTGCAGGAGCCCGTACAGTTGACGCCGTGGGTCGTGCGCACCACCTTGTCGTGGGCCCAGCGGTTCCGGTAGAACTCTTCCCAGCTACGCTGTTCCGGCGCAAATAAATCCTGTATCCAACCCATCAGTTCTTCCTCCTGCGATTTGCGCCCTGGTCACTCCGGCGGCAGGCGTCCGCCACCATTCGCGCGCGCGTGCCCGCGACCCGCTTTGCCGTGGATTTACCCAGCAACACCAGCACCAGCGCCGTGCCGCCGATTCCGGCGAGGTGCATCGGAAGGCGGGCCGGAGGTGCGGGGGTGGCGGAAACTTCTTCGAGATATTTCACTACGTGCATCGCTTCCTGCTTCGTCACGGGCAGGGGCGTGTAGATGGCGCGCATGACGGGAAAGCCGGGGGCTTCGGTGGTCGCTTGAAGAGGCTGGGCACCCAGCCGGGTAAAGGCGTCCTCCAACGACACCGCCAGATTGCCTCCACGGCCACCGGCCTGGTGACAGGCCGCGCAGGCTGCGCCACCATTGGCGAAAGCCGTGCGCCCGGTAAACAGGGCTCGGCCCAGTTCGGCGTTCGGGGGCGCCATAGAGGCCGCTTCCCGTAGCTGCACCTGCTGGCGGTGCGCATCGATGCGGGCCGCCGCGTCGGGCGCGAGCAGAAAGTCGGCCAGCATGGTCAGGTCTTCTTCGCTGATGGGCCCCACATTCTTCTCCATCCGCTTAATGCCGTCCAGGACCGTCTGTCGCGGATAGGTGGCCGCGTTTTTGAGATCCGGACCGCTCAGCACGCCGCCGCCGATGGTGTGGCAGCCCATGCACTTCATGGCATAGGCCGCGGCGGCGGCATCGACCGGGGCGACCGCTTCCGGCGCTGCTTCGGCTGCGACAGTCGCAGGTGTGCTTTCCGCAGGGACTCCCGGCACCGCCTGGGCCGATACCCAGGGCGCAAATAGCCCTGCCCCAACGCAGCAGGCCATGAAGGCCCCACCACGCCCCCACCGAAACTGTGCCTTTCCTGAAAAATAGCTCATATTCTCTGCTCCTGGCGGGTGCATCCACTCCGGAATTTAGGGCAATTAATAGTGGATAATCTTATCCACTATATTCCGGAGAAAAGTATCCACTATTATGCGCTGACAAGTCAAGAGGATTTTATCGGTTTTGAAAAAATGCGGATTCCCATGGCAAAAGGAGTCAGAAAGAGGAAGGATCCGCCCGTACGGTGCTTATCAGGCGTCGTGCGTTTTGTGCTCGTGGAGCATCTTGCGCTCCAGGGTCACGGCAGCCAATTTGTCGAGGGTGGTGTGGGACAGATTCTCGATGAGGTTCTTTTTCGACATTACCCAGATATCGTGAAGGGGACACGGGTTGGCCTTGCCGCACTCGGCGAAACCAAGCACGCAATGGTCATACGTATCCTCCCCCTCGACGGCCTGAATCACTTCCAGGAGCGTGATATCGCTGGGATCCCGGGTGAGTGAGTAGCCACCGCCCGGCCCCCGGTGGGCCTCAAGGAATCCCCCCTGCACGAGGGCCTGAAAGACCTTACGCGTAAAGTACTCGGGAATCTCCGCCTTTTCGCAGATCTCACGCGCCTGAAAGCGATCCTTCGATTTGTCCGCAACAACGAAGGTAAGCGCGCGCAGCGCGTATTGGCAACCTTTCGAATAGAGCTTGAACATATTATGGATGTTTCCCTCCACTTAAGTATCGGTTACGGAGAAAGGATTGTCAAGGCCCCTGTTTTTGGGTCACCGAAGCCCCGGGAATAGACCGCTTCACATCGGGGTTTATATTGTGGATAAAATAGTCCATAATAGAGACTCAACCAAGGAGAGAAGCTATGAGTACCACAATGTTGGATCGAACGGTTGCCGAACTCGTTCTGGAGCGACCGGCCCGCTCCCGTTTCTTTGAAAGCTTCGGAATCGACTACTGCTGTGGCGGTAAGAAGACCCTGCAGGAGGCTTGCGACCGGAAGGCGCTGCCGTCCGAACAGGTGCTTGAACTGCTGGCGGCCCTCGCCACGGAGCCGACCCAGGATCAGGAACCGGACGCGGGTGCCATGACCCTCGCTAACCTGATCGAGCACATTCTCGAAGCGCACCACCAATACTTGCGCCAGGAACTTCCCCGGCTCGGTGCGATGCTGCAGAAGGTCGAGCGCGTACACGGCGACCGCAACGAGCGACTCGCGACGATGCTGTCTGTCTTCGAAGCGTTCACGTTGGAATTGAACCAGCACATGATGAAAGAGGAGGAAATCCTCTTTCCGGCGATTGCCCGGATGGACGCTACCGGCGCGGAGGTGGCGGCCTGCTTCGGCAGCGTCGCGAATCCCATCGCCCGGATGGAGGCGGAACACGACGACGCGGGTAACGCCCTGGAGCAACTCCGTACCCTCTCCGATGGCTACACCCCGCCCGACTGGGCCTGCAACACCTACCGGGCGCTGCTGGATGGCCTGCACGATCTGGAGCGCAACATGCACGCCCATGTCCACAAGGAGAACAACATCCTTTTCCCCAAAGCGATCCGGTTGGAAGCGAAACTAAAAGGCGAGACAGAACCTGGCGGGACCGAATAGCGCAGGCTTTAATCACTGCGCAGGAGTATGAATCATGAAACTTCGCATTCAGGGAAACAGTCTGCGGCTCCGTCTGCAACAGCGGGAGGTCGCCGAGTTACACGAATGCGGCCGCCTGTCGGAATCCCTCGTTCTGGGGACCGGGCCGGAGGAGACTTTCACCTACAGTCTCGAGCGCCATTCCGGCGCGACGCTCCAGGTACTTCGGGAGCCCGCCGGGCTTGTCGTTCGCCTGCCGGCGGTGTGGGCCGCGGAACTGGCCGAGACCGATCAGGTCGGCGTGGATGTGGAAGTCCCCGTGGCCCCTGGCGCGATGGTTCGGGTCAAGATCGAGAAAGACTACGCCTGTCTTACCGAGCGACCCGGCGAGGACGAAAGGGACGCCTTTCCCCATCCGGAGGGCCCCTGCGCGGGCCGTTGAATCGGAAACGAGACGTTCGAAATGTCCCAAAAACCACCCTTGTCTACGGTACTATCTTGGGTGAAAGCCGTTTCGCAGCATCCCCCAGGCCTGTGGGAACGGATCTATGCTTAGCACACCGGAAACGACGCGGCTGCCCGCGCGAATTCGCTTTGACCGGAACGAACTGGCCGGAAGCTTTGGCGACATTGGGACCGACCTACCCCTGCTTGCGGCCATGATACCGGCGGCGGGGCTGGACGCCGCCAGCGTGTTCATCGTTTTCGGGCTGGCTCAGGCCTTCTCGGGCATGCTATATGGCCTGCCCATGCCGATGCAGCCCCTCAAGGCCATGGCCGTGCTGGTGATCACCCACCAACTCAGTGGCGACCTCCTTTATGGCGCGGGGCTGGCCATCGGGCTCATCATGCTTGTCATGAGCGCCACGGGACTACTTAATTGGATTGCCCGAATCGTGCCGCCCTGTGTGGTGCGTGGCATTCAACTGGGCCTCGGCCTCCAGCTCGCCAACCTCGCGCTGGGCAAATACGTTCCTTCTGAGGGGCTGCCGGGCTATGTCTTGGCCGGGCTCTGCTTCCTTATCGGGGTGACTTTGTTCCGACACAGGCGCTTCCCCGCCGCCCTCCCCATCATCGGTCTCGGCCTGGCCTACGCCGTCTGCTTCGATCTCGACCTCGACGCCATCGCTGCGGGCGCGGGCTTCCGTCTACCCCGCCCCCACGCGCCGCTCCCGGACGACATCTGGACAGGCTTGTTCGTGCTCGCGCTGCCCCAGTTGCCGCTTTCTGTTTCCAATTCGATCATAGCGACTCACAAGACCCTCGGGGACCTCTTCCCCGAACGACCACAAACGCTGAAAAAGATTGGGCTGACCTATTCTCTCATCAACCTCATCGTACCTTTCTTCAGCGGCATCCCGGTCTGCCACGGCTGCGGCGGGCTGGCGGGCCACGCGGCCTTTGGCGCTCGGACGGGCGGATCAGTGATTCTCTACGGCGCGTTCTACGTAGTCATCGGTCTTTTTTTCGGCGGGTCTACGGAACACGTCATCCGGATCTTTCCTCAACCCGTACTCGGAATTATTCTCCTCTTTGAAGCGCTCCTGCTCATGTCCTTCATACGAGATACCGCAAACGATCAGCGAGCATTCCTCATCGCGCTGCTCGTGGCTACCGCAGCAATGACACTGCCCCAGGGCTTCGCTATCGGATTCGTGGCCGGTACACTCCTCCACTACCTTCCAACCCGGTACACCTTTCCTACTTAGTCGGCACTACGAGCTCTCGATCTCGCTATTCTCTCGATATGCGAGGCAAATGGGTGCCTAACGCCCACAAACTTTCCCTCGAGAGCGACACCCTTCCCGAATTTGGCTTGTGCTAGTTGTGGAAGCCCACGTGGATGCTCTTTCCGTTGCCGTCCCTACCGGACACAACCCGCCCATACGCAAACTGGACAAGAAGGGTATCGCTTCCAAAAAGCTCCTTAATGGATGCGTCGAACTCGAAAAACCAAAGCTGCTCAGTGAGGCGGGAAAGAAACGGGCCCGTCCCCCGCAACCAACTACGGGGGACGGCCCCCCTTGGCTCTTCACTTAGGACATAGGCATCGCTGGCCGACGACGATTCTCCTCTTCCAGGGCTCGGGGAAACAATACGTTGTTCTCCTTATGGATATGCTGGTGCAAATCCATTTCCAAATCGTGCAGGCCGTCCAGAAGGGCCTGGTAGGTATTGCAGGCCCATTCCGGCGGTGTATAGTCGTCGGTCAGGTCGGCCAGCCGTGCGAGGCCATCGCCCGCCCCGTCGTGATCGGCTTCCATGGCGTGGATCGGGTTGGCCAGCGTCCCGAAGGGCATAGGCGGCAGCCCTTCCCGGCGCGCCAGTTCGCGGATGACGGGAAACAGCACGCGTTCCTCTTTCATCGTGTGGACCTCCAGCTCGCCGGCCAGGCCGCGCAGAGTTTCGGCGACCCCTTCGAGGCGCGGGTCGTTGTCCCCATGCACCTTCGCGACCTTGTCCGCCATCTGCATCAGCCGCGGCAGTTCGCGCCGCAGGTAGTCGTGGTGCCGCTCGACAATATGGTCGCAGAGGGCGTCGAGGGGCATGGCGGCCGCGTCCAGATGGGCATCCGACGCCCGCAGCGAATCCGCGCGCACGAGGGCATCCAGGACCGTGTCCACGGACACTCCTTTCTTGTCGCAGGCGTCCGCGAGCGATCGCTTGCCGCCGCAGCAGTAGTCAATATGGAAGGCTTCAAAGACCCGCGAGCGAGCGGGCTGCGCGGCAACGAGTTCGCCGACGCTCTGGGTTGCTGTGATGGTGCTCATAGTGGGTTCCTTTCGAGGGTCGCGGGCACTACGGCTCCGCGGGATGGGTGCGGTCAGTTTCGATTTCGTGGTAGTCGGTGGCCATGACGGCTTCCTGCTCATCGCGCAGGGACCAGCCGGTCTTGAGCCCCAGCACGAACCAGGCGAGGGCGAGGATGCCGATGGCGAAGATGGTGTCGCCGATGACGCGCATCCAGCGCAGGGTATCCATCAGGCCGGTCTGCATGAACTCGGCGGAGCGGGCCATCCACATGCCGTCGTTTACGCTGGCCCAGACCTGGAGGATGCCGCGGGGCAGGTCGCTGAGGAGCACCATGAGCGCAAGGCCGATGTTGATCATCCAGAAGGCAAAAGCGAGGCTGCCGGTCTTCCACATAAGCCGCTGGGTCAGCCCCTTCAGGCAGAAAAGCGTCAGCCCGATGCCGAGCATGCCGTAGACCCCGAAGAGGGCCGTGTGGGCGTGAACGGCGGTGGTATTGAGACCCTGCATGTAATACAGGGCGATGGGCGGGTTGATCAGGAAGCCGAAGATCCCCGCGCCCACGAGATTCCAGAAGGCCACGGCGACGAAACAGTAAATGGGCCACTTATAGGCCACGACCCAGGGCCGCGCGCGGCTGAGGGTGAGGTTTTCGTAGGCCTCGAAACCGATAAGCACCAGCGGCACCACCTCCAGCGCGCTGAAGACTGCGC
Source organism: Candidatus Hydrogenedentota bacterium (assembly GCA_016791475.1). Taxonomy (NCBI): domain Bacteria; kingdom Pseudomonadati; phylum Candidatus Hydrogenedentota; species Candidatus Hydrogenedentota bacterium. The sequence continues at coordinate 49,012 of JAEUWI010000034.1, read as the reverse complement.
CGAGCGCCAGCACCGCCGTGGGCGTGCCGGTGAAGTAGAGGTGGTGGAAGGTGCCGATGATCCCGCCCGCCAGGAAGATGGTGGTGGCGAAGAGCACGGCCGAGGTCGCGGTCCGGATGTTCAACAGCCGCATGCGGGTGAAGAGGAACGCGATAATCACGGTAGCGAAGACCTCAAAGAAGCCTTCCACCCAAAGATGGACCACCCACCAGCGCCAGTACTCCGCCAGCGCCAGGTTGGTCTGCCGCCCCCACATGAGACCCGCGCCGTAGAAAAGGGCGATCGCGGCGCTGGAGAGGAAGAAGAGCGCGAGCAGGTTGCGGTTGGGTCCGGGGTTCCGCAGCGCGGGCCAGAGGGCGCGCGCCATGAGCCCGAGCCAGATGAAAAGGCCGGCAAAGAGAAAGATCTGCCAGAAGCGACCAAGATCGACGTACTCGTAGCCCTGGTGTCCAAACCAGAAGTTCATCTCATAGCCCATTTGCTGGCGCGTGCCGTACCAGGTGCCGAACATGGAACCCACGACGATCAGCAACAGCGCGCCGAAGAGCACGTTGACGCCCAGCCGCTGGAAGCGGGGCTCGTGTCCCGAGACCGCCGGCGCCATGAACAGGCCGGTGGCCAGCCAGGCCGTGGCGATCCAGAAGATGCCCAGTTGCGTGTGCCACGTGCGCGTCACAGCGTAGGGAAGGATCTCCGCCAGCGGAATGCCGTAGAAGCCCGAACCCTCGACGCTGTAATGCGCCGTCACCGCACCCAGGCCCACCTGCACCACAATGAGTCCGACCACCACCCAGAAATATTTGAGCGTCGCGCGCATCGACGCCGTGGGCTCCTGCCCCATCAGCGGGTCGTGCGCGGGCAGATCGTCATCCTCGTGCTCGCCGTGTTTCAATATCGCATAGTACCAGGCCAGTGCGCCGATGCCCGCCAGCAGCAGCACGAAGCTGACCACCGACCACACGATATTCGAGCCGGTCGGGCGGTTGTCGATCAGCGGCTCCGGCGGCCAGTTCTGCGTGTAGGTGATTGCCTGGCCGGGACGGTTCGTGCCGCAGGCCCAGGCCGCCCAGAAATAGAAGGCGCTCAGCTTCTCGCGGCGTTCATCGTCGCGCAGCACGTTGTTCGGCAGCGCATAGGCCTCACGCAGTTCCGCCAGCGCCGGATCGTCGCTGTACAGCGTCTCGTAGTGCGCGCGCACCGCCTGGATGGCCTGCGCCCGCGCCGCGGACACCACGATATCGCCCGTCTCCGGATCGTGGGTGTTCGTGCGGATCTCCGCCTTCAGCCGCGCGCGCAACGCGCCCTGCTGCTCCAGGTCCAGTTCCGCATAGGGCTTACCGAAGTCCGCCTGACCCCAGTGGTCCAGCAGCCATTCGCACTCCCGGTGCAAAAAGTCCGCCGACCAGTCCGGCGCCACATAGGAGCCGTGGCCCCACACCGTGCCATTTTGCTGCCCGCCCGTCGACTGCCACACGTTCTGCCCGTCCATGATGTCCTGCCCGGTGAACAGCACCGTCCCGTCGGCCGTCACCACCCGCCCCGGGATCGGCGGCGCCTTGTGGTACAGGTCGTACCCGAAATAGCCCAACACCAGGAAGGACAACACCATTACCAGGATCAAACTGATCCACAACCTGCGATCCGTCATTGCAACCTCCAATCTGCATTTAATATTTGCCCATTGCCAAATAGTTATAGAAGTATATCAAACATTGCCCGGCAGCGTTGCGGGAAGTTTCGGTGCGAGGCGCTCCAACGCTTTCGGGTACATCATCCGCGCCAGGTGCAGGCCCCAGATTGCCAGGGCCGCCACTTCGAGCAGTCCACTCGCCCCGGCGGCGGGGAAAGCAAGCGGCGTGAAGTCGGTCAGGGTCTGAAAAGTGACGCGCAACGCGCAGCCCGTGTTCAGCAGCAGGAAGGGCACCCACAGCGGGGTCAGGGTGCGGCCGTCTACGCCGGTGAAGACTGGCACGAATTTGGCCGCGACGCCGAGGATCATCATGCTGATGAAACCCACCGTAGCCGCGTGGCGGATGGCGCCATAGTAGGCGTGGGAAAAGCCGAGCGCCGCCGCTTGACTCTCGGGGGCGAAAACCCGCAGCACGCCAAACTGGTAGGCCGGCAGCAGCACGAGCATGGCCAGCGAGATCACGAGCCAGAGATAAGCGGCGCGGATGAATTTGAGGCTCCGATCCGGACGCCACACGGGCTGGTCCAGCCGCCAGGACCAGACAAGCGCCGCCACGGCGCCAAGGAGGAGCAGAACGCCGAAATACCAGACCGCGACATACGGGCGCCCTCCGATCCGCATCGCCACGAAGCCCCCCGCTTCTGCCAGCAGGGCGAGGTTTATCAGCACCAACATCGACAGGCTCTTCCGCGAGGTCGGCCTGGGCAGGTGGTAGAGCTTGTCGAGGATGAAGTGGCTCACCCCCAGGATCATAAGCAGGGCGAAGCCGTGGATCTGGAGATCCCGCAGGGGGGCCTGCCACAACGCGATCCGGGCGAGCAAGGCCTCTTCCGTGGGGGCTGTCGCCAGTGCGGTAAAGTGGATCGTGCTGTAGATCGCCTGCACCACGAACCAGAAGAGGGCACAGGCAATATAGTACTCGTACGCCTCCAGCGGCTTGCCGTGGAGACGCGCGGTCCGGATCAGCACAGCGGCGAAGGCCAGCACCGCGACGATTTCCAGCGCTCCCCCGAGCAGCGCCACACCCAACAGCCCCGGCCACGTGTCAATGAAGGCCTCCCCCCCGGCCCGCAGCAGGATCCCGCCGACCATGAGCCACAGGGTTGATCGGGCCAAACGGGGCCAAGCGAGCCGGGTATTCTTGAAGCGAGGAAACATGTGATAGGCGAACCCCATCACGAACAAACCCACCCAGCCGAATATCTGCGCGTGGCCGTGGGCGTTCACCTGATGAATACCCACGCTAGTAAACGAGCCGGTGGCCGCAATCCGCAGCAGCAGCCAAGCGCCCCACACCGCGCCGAGACTCAGCGCGATGGCAATGCCCGCGAGAAAGAAGGGGCGGAAGTGGCCGCGGGCATGCTCCTCGGCGGGGTCTATTCCGGTCTTGGAGAGTAGAATCTCTACAGGATTTGTGACCGGGCTATACTCTTTTTTGTTTACACTCATCCAGTTACGCATGACTGCTCCTTCTCGCATAATCACATGCTGTTAGGTGATTATAGTCCAAAAAAAATTCCGTTCACCCCACCGGCAGCACGGCGCGATGCTCCACGATGTCCGCCAGGGTCGCTTCCTTAAGCATCTTCAAGTAGGCTTGGCGCACCGCCGCCCACTGAAAGTGTACCGCGCAGGGATTGGCCGCATCGCAGGTCTCTTTTCCCATGAAACATCCTTCCCAGCGGGTGGCATGATCGATCGGGTCCACTACGTCGAACAGCGTGACCTCCTCCGGTTTGCGGGCCAGACAGAAGCCTCCCCCCATCCCCTTCTGCGAATGCACGATGCCCGTCTGGACGAGTCCCTGGAGCAACTTGCCCAGGTAGTTCTGCGGCGCGCCAATCTGCTCGGCGATGTGGGCGGCGCCCTGATACTCCCCCGGCCGCTCGGCCAGCAGTACGACGGCTTTGAGGGTGTGAAGGGCAGTTTTGGATATCATAGCTTTAAATCCTTAATCACATGCCATTATATGATTCTTTGCCCGGCACTGTCAAATGCCCTTGCGTGTTTCCCGCTGGGAGGGCTGTGGGGTCTCAGCGGTAACTTCGGAATTGTCGCCCAAGACCGCCGTTCTCGTTCACGCGCTTAAGACACTGGGCGGGCAGAACTTGGGTAGCCAGACAATGGCCACCGCTTATACATTCTCATTTGGAAGGAACGAAATTGCGGCCGCGTAAGAAAGGCTACGTCCCGATGTGGCTTCTCGATCGCATAGAGCCGGGCCCGCAACGTTGTTCAAATCAACACGCTGCACCGCTTCGCAAATATTGCAGGGTCTTGCCCTGGGTGCATTCGCACACGGTCCGCTTTCCGAGGCTCCTGCGTCGCCACCGAAAGCGCCAGCGCACACAACCCGGCTTCCGATGGCCCTGCGGGCCAACCGAAGCCCAAGAGAGCCCCTCGGACTCGGAACCGATCCGGTAGTAGGTGAATCGAGCGCAACTATCGCCTTCGGACGCCGTGCGTCGGGCCCGTGCCGGGGTGAGACCCGACGACGACGGCCGAAGACGGTAGGAAAATTGGACCGGTGTACGTGGGGGCACGTATATCCCTCCCCCATTCCTGACCCAAGCCTTGACTAAATGACACGCTCGCGTATATTCCCGCCATAACCCTTCCAAAGCTGATGCTCTTTCAAATCCGAATACGCGTAGACGGGATACCCCCGTCTCTCATGTCTTATGGGAGACCGGTGGTGCAACACGGTTTTTTCATTGGGAATTTCAACAACAAGGAGACAGGGTCATGGCCCATTTGACGCGGGCTCATAATGAGCTCTACCGGCGTTCGCCGGATGAACAATACCCCACGCTGGCGGCGCTTGTAAGCCACTGCGAGGGGCAGAAGCGATGGTCGGAGGAAAAGTGGAATCCGCCTTCCGGGATCCGTCCAGAGGTGGAGGGCGATGCGCTCAACCTGCGCCTCGGCGAGGATGGCGTCTACCGCCTGAACGACTGGAGCTTCAGCCAGGTGTGCGCACTGGCGAAGGTCAGCAAGGACACGGTGAATAAGCTCCGGCCGGAAACGGCGGCCAACGTGCTGCGGGAGACGCTCCCCGGCGGATCACGGCCCATTCAGGCCATGACCATGGCGGACGGAATCCGCTCCATCCATGGCGCGACGTACACCCGCTTGCACAACGCCGATTTGCTCGGTGCGGTGCTGGACGTGGCGGGTGATTTCGCGCCACCCCAGGCGGCCATCACGGGCGCGACGGGGCTCTATTGCGGGGAGCAGGATATGTTCTGCTTTCTGATTGATCCGACGGGTTGGACGGAGATCGACGGCGAGCCTTTTGCTCCCGGCTTTTTCCTGTGGAACTCGGAGGTGGGCAAGCGCTCCGTGGGCGTGCAGACCTTCTGGTTTCAGGCGATTTGCCGAAATCACATCGTCTGGGACGCGGTGGAGGTCGTGGAGTTCACGCGCAACCACACAGCGCGGGTGCATGAGTCGCTGGATGAGATCCGGCGGATCATCGAGCACCTCGTGTGGAAGCGGGACGAACGGCGCGACGGCTTTGCCAAAGTGATCCGCAAGGCCATGCACGAACGCCTCGGCGCGGATGCCGAGGAGGTGCTCAAGGCCCTGACGAAGAATGGCATCCCCCGGAACCTCGCCCACGAGGCGACGGAGATAGCCAAAGCCCAGGGCTGCTTCACCATCTTCGCGCTGGTGGACGCCCTCACCCGCATGGCGGGCAAGCTGCCCAATGCCGGCGACCGCATCGAATTGGACACCAAAGCGGCGGGCCTTCTGGCCCTCGCCGCATAACCACTCCTCACGAAAGGAGGCCATCATGGCCAGCAGCAACAAGAAAACAACGGCCAACAAGCCCGTGGAAGAACTCCGCCTGGGCACCATCAAGGCCGCCATCTGGCAGAACGAATCCAAGAACGGCACACGGTATAGCGTCCGGATCACGCGTCTCTACAAGGACGAAGACGAGTGGAAGACCTCCGACTCCTTCGGGCGCGATGAACTGCCTCTGGTCGCCAAAGTGGCGGACCTGGCCCACATCTGGATCTTCCGCGCCAACCAGCGCTCGGAGAGTGACGACGAATAATAGTTGTTCAATGCGGCAGGGATTTTTTTAAAATGGTTCGATTGCACCACCGGGCCTCCCTGCCCACGTCTTCGCCGGCTCGGCACCCACCTGCGCTCAACGCTGTCCCGCAATTTTCACCGCCAGAAATGAAATATATCCATCGACCCGTGTTCATCCGGCCGTGACCTGTCAGCCGCATTGAGCACCCCGTTCCCCATCTGGTACTATCCTGTGACAACCACCACGGCAGTTGGAAAGGCCCTAAGCGCCTATGCGGGAGCATCTTACTGGCCCTTTACCACGTGCTGCGAACGTCGGTGCGGGCCCGTGCGCAGGGGAATCAGAATTCATGCTCAACCTCGAAGACATCCAGAGTGATGCCGCCCATTCCGGCGTCGGGACCTGCCCGTCCGTCCAGTCCAAGCCTCAAGAGACGATGGGCGCGTGCTTTGCGGCGATCCCTCGTCGTGCCGGAGTCGCATAATCATGGATCAAGCCACACACAACAAGATCGTCTCCTTCATTTGGGGCATCGCCGACGATGTCCTGCGCGATTTGTTCAAGCGTGGGAAATATCCGGATGTCATCCTGCCCATGTGCGTCATCCGACGTATGGACGCCGTGCTCGAACCGACCAAGCCGCAGGTGCTTGAGACGAAGAAGATGCTCGACGACGCGCAGATTACGGAGCAGCGCGCCGCCCTCTGCGATGCTGCCGGCCAGGCCTTCTACAATACATCGAAGTTCACCCTGCGTGATCTTAAGTCGCGGGGCAGCCAGCAACAGCTCCTGGCCGACTTCGAAGACTACCTCAACGGCTTCTCGTCGAACGTCCAGGACATCCTGGAAAACTTCAAATTCCGCAACCAGCTCCAGACCCTCTCTCGGGCCGACGCCATCGGCACGCTGATCAACAAGTTCCTCGATCCCGACATCGACCTCTCCCCCGCTGGTATCGACAACCACGCCATGGGCACCGTCTTCGAGGAGTTGGTTCGAAAGTTCAACGAGGACAACAACGAAGAGGCGGGTCAGCACTGGACCCCGCGCGACGCAGTACGCCTCATGGCCAATCTCATCTTTTTGCCCATCGAGGACGAGATCAAGTCCGGCACCTACCTCCTCTACGACTGCGCCTGTGGCACCGGCGGCATGCTCACGGTTGCGGAGGAGACGCTCGTGGCCATCGCTGCGAAGCGAGGTCAACAGGTCAAGTGCCTGCCCTACGGCCAGGAGATCAACCCCGAGACCTACGCCGTCTGCAAGGCGGACATGCTGCTCAAGGGCGAAGGCGAGAGCGCCGACCACATCGTCGGTGGTGCCGAATGGTCCACCCTGTCGCACGATGCCTTCCCCGCGCAAGAGTTCGATTTCATGCTCGCCAATCCGCCCTACGGCAAGAGCTGGAAGAAAGATCTGGAGGCCATGGGCGGCAAGGAAGGGATGCGCGATCCGCGCTTCAAGGTCATGCACAACGGCGAGGAGCTTTCCCTCGTCACCCGCTCCAGCGATGGCCAAATGCTCTTCCTGGCCAACATGGCCTCGAAGATGAACGGCAAGTCCGCCCTGGGCAGCCGCATCGCCGAAGTACACAACGGTTCCTCCCTCTTCACGGGGGATGCGGGCCAAGGCGAGAGCAACATTCGCCGGTGGATCATCGAAAACGACTGGCTCGAAGCCATTGTCGCCCTCCCCCTCAATCTCTTCTACAACACCGGCATCGCCACCTACATCTGGGTGCTTTCCAACCGGAAGGCCACCCACCGCAAGGGCCAGGTCCAGCTCATTGATGCCACCCAATGGTTCAAACCGCTTCGGAAAAACCTCGGCAAGAAAAACTGCGAACTTTCCCCCGAGGATATCGAACGGATCAACCGCACCTTCCTTGAATTCAAAGAGACACCCGAATCGAAGCTATTCCCCAACGCCGCCTTTGGCTACTGGAAAGTCACCGTCGAGCGTCCCTTGCGCCTGCACAGCCAGTTCTCCCTCAAGGCCATCGAGACGCTCCGCTTCACTTCCGGCGACGAGGACATCCGCACCGTGCTCAACGAGGAATTCGGTGACCTTCTGTTCGAGAATTTCCCGAAAGTCGCCACCCAGGTCGAGGCCCGACTGGCCGATTGGGGCAGCGACGAGGAAGAAGGTGACGACGAAGAAGGCGGCTCGACGAAAAAGGGCCTGCCCGAGAAGAAGAAAAAGAAGCTCCTCGACCCGAAGACCTGGGAGCGCGACGGCCGCCTGGTCGAAGCCGCCACGAAACTCCGGGCCGCCCTGGGCGATCAGCCCTTTGAGGACCACAATGTTTTCCGCGACCGGGTGAACGCCGCCCTGAAAGACGGGGGGATAAAGCTCGGCGCTGCGGATCTCAAGCAAATCTTCAAGGCCGTGAGCTGGCGCGAGGAGTCCGCACCGCCCGTCATCGCCAAGGTCCATAAGCCGGGCAAAATCAAGGCCGACCCCTTGCGCGGACTCGTCGAAGCCACCGTGGACGGCAAGAGCGCCATCGTAGAGTATGAGCCCGATTCCGATCTACGCGACACCGAGCAGGTCCCGCTCCTGGAGGAAGGCGGCATCGAGGCCTTCATCCGCCGCGAGGTCCTGCCCTACACCCCCGACGCCTGGATCAAAGAAAGCGCCACCAAAATCGGCTATGAAATCAGCTTCACCCGCCACTTCTACAAGCCGCAACCGCTGCGGACGCTGGAAGAAATCAGCGCCGACATCCTCGCCATCGAGAAGGAGGCCGAAGGCCTGCTGGATGGCCTGCTGAAGGGGGTACGCTAGGGTGATCCGGCCCCAGTTCGACATAACGATTATCGGGAGGAGCGGCCCTCGGATCGGGTGGAGCAACCCCTGGATCGGGGGGAGCGACCCCTGGATCGGGAGGAGCGGCCCTCGGATCGGGGGGAGCGACCCCTGGATCGGGGGGAGCAACCGCCCTTTTTGAGCCCACCGAATGTGCGACAGGCGACGCGCAGGCTGTGCCCGTCTCAGGCGAATTGCCGAATAGCGCTGTAGTACCATGACAAGCGTGCAAGGTGCCAGGTCATCGCACCCGGCTACAGGGAAGAGACATGTCAGACAAGTTGGAAAAGCTGGACTTAAGGGTCCTCGGGGCAAACTGCGATGCTGTCGAAAGCATTGAGCCGCTGGCTATGTCGGATTTCGACGTGAGAGAAGTGCCGTGGCGCGAGAAGCGCCTCCTATTCCATGAACCGCTCAAGCTCACGCCCGAACTCACCGCGTCCAGGCAACACGTGATCCTCAAGGACGACGCGTTGCACATTCACGTGATTGCCCCCACCCGCGAAGATCTGCAGGCAGAGCTGCACGAACAAATCGGCGTGTTGTGGTCCGAGTATGCCCTGGAGGCCGACGAGAATCTCTCCGATGCCGCGCGCGCGTTGAAGATGCGCCTGCGCTCCGCCATAAACGAGGAACACGCAGGAATACCTCAAGACCAGGGGCAGATATGACAGTTAACTTCGCCATGGAAACCTGTAGTGCATCGCTGGTCGGATTGCCAGGCAAACGGTACAAGCAAGGGCTCTTGATGACGCTGCACGGAAGTGCTTCCTTTATTGTTGCCGGGGATAGAGCTACCGCGCTGATTCACCAATTCAGCTTTCGACGCAGGCCTGACTTACTCCGCAGGGGCATACTAGCCATCGAGCGGATAGCAGAGGTCCTGCTGAATGAGAGCAAGGGATGGAGTGAGGCATCTCCATGAATGCACTTGCTTCAAGCACCTGCTATGCGGGAACCCATTTGGGCTCATTGTGGTCCGGTCGTAAGGTATCGGACGTCGAGCAGTTCACCAACTATCTTCGAAGTGTAGTGAAGGATCGTGTTGAAGACGCCGATACCAGCTTTGAGGCTGAGTTGCGCGGAATGGCCTCTACAGGGATGGAGACCGGTTTCGTCGAGAAGCTCCTGCGCGCAGTTCCCGAAGAGAAATCGTGGGCAATCGGAGAGGCTCTCGCAGAGTGCGTTCTCGTAGACGATGACAGTCGCGAGATCTGCTGGCCGTGGAACCTTGTCCGAGATCGACGTACCCCTAGAGCCAGTTTGCCCGGCGCAGACCTCGTCGGTTTCTGCAGAGAAGGCGAATCGGTGCTGCTACTTTTCGGTGAGGTTAAGACTTCCTCAGACGCAAGAACGCCTCCAAATGTAATGAATGGTAGTGGCGGAATGGCGTGGCAACTTGAGGAAGAGGCAACTCGCTTGGATATTCAGCACGCACTGCTGAAGTGGCTGCGGTCCCGGTGTGAAGCTCCAAAGCATCAAGAACTCTATCAGGCCGCGGTTCGGCGCTACGTTCAGTCTGTCGGCAAGGAGTTCCTTTTGGTCGGGATTCTGCTTCGCGATACAGAGCCTGATGAACGAGACGTTAGCATGCGCGCGAAAACGCTTGCAGCGACAATTACCGCCCCGACGCGCATTGAATGCACCGCTTGGTACTTGCCTGTCCCGATCGCCGACTGGCCAACTTTGCTTCATGGGAGTACACCATGACAACAGGCTCTTGGCTTAGGACAGCTATTGGCGAGGACCGCCTTCAAGATACCACAACGGAAGCGAGTCGCCGGAGACTCACACAAGCGTTGGGGTCCACATCGCCACCAGATATGGATGAGAGTGAACTCCTGTTCATTGCTAACGCGCTTGAACTCCAGGTCTTTGATTGCCTCGATGACGAGCACCGGGCGATTGAACTTCGATCTGTAGCTGCTGAAGCGTTCCAGATTGCCAGAACTCTGAAATGGCCGGAGGAGCCAGTCGCGGCTTCTCATTGGCTGGTGCGCTTGGGTTGCCTTGCCGTCCTTGGTGATCGCTCTGCGGATTTTCGACGCATCGTGACGGAGGTAGAGTTCCCGGTACTGCCGCTCGACGCTCCAGACTGGGGCGTCCGAGTGTGGTCGTCGGTATTGGAGGTATGGCTGCGACTTCTTCGAAAACAAGGTTGGGCGGACCTCGACGCGGTTCAAGCACGTATCGTCGCTATCCGCATTGCCCAGCGTGACATTGAACCCACGTTCCTGCAGGAGGCCGAGGCCAGCAAGGACGTCCGGCCAGCATTAGAATTGATAGCCCTATACCATCTCGCGAAAGCCGCCGAGCTCCTGGGCACCTACCTGGGGCAGGGCTCCATCGACGGCCACTTCGACATCAGAGAACAACTGGAAGCGCAGTTCGACCGGGCAATTGGCGCATCCGCGCGCGGCCAACTGATCGACCAGGAAAACCTGTCGCGCCTACTCGCTCGAACTGCACGCGCGATGGTTGAAAGCAGCATCTGGACGGTCACCCGCGCAGTCAACAGCCGGGTGACGCGATTCGTTGAGACGTTGACTGCTCGAGATCGATCGCGCCCAATCTTTGAGATGCTGCCTCCCCAGAGGCGGACCCTCCGTGAGGAGGGCCTTCTCGGCTCTGGCCATCGCGCGGTTGTGGTGAGCTTGCCGACTTCGAGCGGTAAGACGTTCATCGCACAGTTTCGGATTCTTCAGGCCTTGAACCAGTTCGACCAGGAGAACGGTTGGGTAGCGTATCTGGCGCCTACGCGAGCGCTGGTGAACCAGTTAACAACGCGCCTCCGTCAGGACTTCTCGAAAATCGGGACGGTCGTGGAGAAAGTGAGCCCGGCACTCGAAGTGGATGGCCTCGAAGCCGGGATGCTGACAGAGTCCGACAAAGCACAGCAGTTCCGGATTCTCGTAACCACGCCGGAGAAGCTGGATTTGATGTTGCGTGGCGGTTGGGAAGACAAGATTGGCCGACCCATTACGCTCGTGGTCGTGGACGAGGCTCACGGGTTGGCGTCCCCGGACCGAGGAATCAAGCTTGAGCTGCTCATGGCGACGATTAACCGGGAGTGCCGCTATGCGCAGTTCCTCCTGCTGACGCCCTTCATCCGTAACGGGGCGGAGATCGCACGATGGCTGTCGCCAGATAGCAACAAAAACATCGACTTGGGCGTTGACTGGACTCCGAACGACCGAGTTGTGGCCATTGCCCGTGTCGACAAGGGCGATAGCAAGGGCGCATTCACTCTATCGCTTCGCACGCGCCATACGACTCGCAATACCCTCGATATCCCGGAGCAGATCGTTATCGGCCAGCCGCGCCCTCTGGGATTGGCCTGGTCCAAGGTGGCGAAATCTCCGGGGAAAATTGCGGCTGTAACCGCGCAAGTTCTGAAGGAACGCGGCACAGTCATCGTGCTCGCCGACGCTCCACGGGCGACCTGGGGCATTGCTGACACATTTAAAGTCGAGGCGAACAGGCGAAGGCTGGTAGACGAAGATCTCGACCATGTGCGGAAGTTTCTCGTCGACGAGATGGGGCACGACTTCCCTCTGACCGGTCTACTCGAGTACGGCGTCGGGGTTCATCATGCGGGTATGTCCGAGGACACGCGTGCGCTTGTGGAATGGCTCACGGAAACCGGTCGGCTTGGCATTCTCGTGGCGACCACCACCATCGCTCAGGGTGTGAACTTTCCCGTGTCCGGTGTCGTGTTTGCCAGCCAACAGTACCTTTCTAGGAGCTTCCCGTTTCGCACCGATATGCCTCCCGAGGACTTCTGGAACATCGCCGGTCGGGCCGGTCGCGTTGATCAGGGGGACCTCGGCGTGGTTGCCCTGGCGGCCAAAGATGACGCCAGGCAGCGGGAGTTGGAGCACTTGATCGATACGGCTGTGGGCGAACTCAATTCGACGCTCATCGACATGGTGAGGGCCGCGATGGAAGCTGGCTCGCTGCTGCGCTTGGAATCGCTCTCTCATCAACCAGGTTGGTCGGCGTTCGTTCAGTATCTGGCTCATACATACCGTCAAATCGGGAACCACGAGCAGTTCGCAGCGCAAGTTGAACAGGTTCTTCGAGGTACCCTCGGCTTCCAATCACTGCGCAAAAGCCACCGAGGATGGGCGGATACGTTGGTGCAGGGCGTTCACGCCTATGCCGAACGAATCAAGGGAAAACCACTGAGTCTGGTTGACGCTACCGGGTTCTCCTGGGAGTCGGTCAGCAACACGCTCGCCCGACTGGGTCAGGAGAATCTTCCGGACGATGTCTGGTCACCGAAGTTGTTCGCGGACCGCAAAGATGACCTTCGCCGAATGATGGGGCTGTTGCTCCAAGTGCCGGAGCTTCGCGACCCCCTGAAAGCGGTAACGGGAGGTACGAGTCCGGATGGAGACAAACTCGCCCGAATCATCTGTGACTGGGTACAGGGGCGTGCGCTTACCGAGATGGCGACAGACTACTTCAGCCATCACGAGCAAGTGGCGGACGGCGAGACCACCACCGACCCCGTCGCCGCAATGACCGAGTGTTGCCGCAACGTATTCGGACGGCTCACGCAGACGGCGTCCTGGGGACTTTCCGCATTGCAGTCGCTTACGCTCGGAAGCAAGATCGAACGATTGTCCCCCGACGAGCAGCGCAGCCTGCGGAATCTACCAGCGCGCGTCTACTACGGCGTGAACTCCGACGAGGCCGTGGCCCTGAGACTTCTCGGGGTTCCAAGGACTGCGGCGCCAGCCCTGGCTAAACACCTTGAAGTTACAACGGAAGAGCCGCTCCACCAGATTCGCCTCCGGTTGCGGGCTGCCGACCCCAATGAGTGGACAATAGCGATGGGCGAGCGTGGCGCCAGCTACCATCGAGTCTGGTCGATCATGGAGGGGGAATCATGATCGCCGACCTTAAGCCGTACCCGGAGTATAAGGAGTCGGGTTCAGAGTGGCTCGGCACGGTCCCGACAACCTGGGAAGTGCAGAATCTCCGCACACTTATCTCTAAGCGAACCGAGCGAAATCGAGCAGACCTGCCCCTTTTGTCGGTTGCGCGCGAGAAGGGCGTCTTCGTGCGCTCGATGACCGATGAAAAAGAGAATCACAATGTCATCCCTGAGGATTTGAGCAACTACAAGGTGGCCCGCGCTGGCAATCTCGTGATCAATAAGATGAAGGCTTGGCAAGGCTCAATGGGCATCGCTCCATGCGACGGTATCGTCAGCCCGGCCTACTTTGTCTTCGACCTACGCATAGCCAATCACGCATTTGGACAAAGGCTGCTTCGCAGCAAGCCCTACGTTGCACATTTCGGTCAGGCGTCGGATGGCGTACGGGTCGGTCAATGGGATTTGTCCATTCCTGGTATGCGACAGATTCCAGTGCTCCTCCCTCCCCCCGAGGAGCAGGCGGCGATTGTGCGTTTCCTGGACTGGGCGAACGGGCGGCTGGAGCGGACGATCCGGGCGAAGCGCAAGGTGATCGCGCTGCTGAACGAGCAGAAGCAGGCCATCATTCATCGCGCCGTCACCCGAGGCCTCGACCCCAACGTCCCCCTCAAACCCTCCGGCATCCCCTGGCTCGGGGATATTCCCGCGCATTGGGAGCTTTGGCGGATAAGTCGTTTTGCTCGCGTCGGTAATGGATCAACTCCGTCTCGCGGCAAACCCGCCTATTGGAATGGCGGAACATATCCGTGGCTGAATAGCTCGCAGGTTAACCGCGACATGATCGACAGCGCAGATCAATTCGTCACAAAGTCCGCACTTCGAGAGTGCCATCTGCCCATAGTTCCCGCTGGGAGTGTATTGGTGGCGATTACTGGCCAAGGAAAAACTCGCGGTATGTCTGCACTCCTCCGCATCGAGGCGACCATCAACCAGCATATCGCTTTCATAGCTCCGCGAATCCCTGTCGCATCGCCCGAGTTTATATGTCTTAGCCTAAGAGCGGCCTACCTTCAACTCCGTGCTCTTAGTGAAGACTCCGGCAGTACAAAAGGGGCGATTACGTGCGAAGATTTGAAACGTTTCAAACTCGCCATTCCTCCCGAGACTGAACAGACGGAGTTGTTGAGAGTTGTTGAGAACGAGACTCGGGCCCTATCCGCCGCCATCTCCCGCCTCGAACGCGAGATCGAACTCCTCCGCGAGTACCGCACCCGCCTCGTGGCCGACGTGGTGACCGGCAAGCTCGATGTACGTGCGGCGGCGGCGCAGTTGCCCGAGGAAGTCACGTCGGAACTCGCCGAGGACGACGTTGAGCTGGACGACGCGCTTGAGACCGCTGACGAGGAGGCTGAAGTGTGAGTCTCGTACCTGCCCAGCCCAAGCTATATCACATCGTGCATGTGGATCGGTCACCGTCCATCGTGGCGGATGGGTGCCTGTGGTGCGATGCGGAAATCGCGCGGCGGCATCCCCCTGGAACGACGATTGGAATGAGCGACATTAAACAACGGCGGATGACCGAGCTGACCTTGACCAGCCATCCCGAGTTGCATGTCGGCGATTGTGTCCCCTTCTATTTCTGCCCGCGCTCGGTTATGCTGTATCTTATCGCCCGCGCCAACCACCCGGAGCTGTCTTACCGGGGCGGGCAAGGCCCGATCATCCATTTGGAGGCCGACCTTCAGGCTACGGTGGACTGGGCGGCGCAGCGGGGTGCGCGATGGGCCTTCACCCTGTCCAACGCGGGTGCGCGATACTTCGAGGATCGGGCCGATCTGGGAAAATTGGCGGAAATCGACTGGAAAGCGGTACAGGCGACCGATTGGCAGAGTTGCAAGGAAGGCAAACAGGCCGAGTTCCTGCTGGAGCAACGTTTCCCCTGGCCGCTTGTGGAGCGCATCGGGGTGTATTCCGACGTCATTTATAAGCGAGTCATCAAGACGTTACCACAAGACGGGCACCGGCCGGTGGTGGAAATTCGGAATAATTGGTATTATTGACCCATGAGGCACAACCATGATTGAACTGACCAGCGGCGATATGCTGCGCGATGAATCCGAGGCCCTCGTCAACACCGTGAACTGTGTGGGCGTGATGGGGCGGGGCATTGCCTTGCAGTTCAAGAACGCGTGGCCGGAAAACTTCAAGGCCTATGCGTCAGCATGCAAGCGCAAGGAGGTCCAGCCGGGGCGCATGTTTGTGTTCGAGACGGGCCAGCTCACGCCGCCGCGCTATATCATCAACTTTCCGACGAAGCGGCACTGGCGGGGCAAGAGCCGCATGGAAGATATTGACCACGGTCTAGCGGCCCTTGCAGCGTTCATAGAGGAACGGAAGATTCGCTCCATCGCCCTCCCACCTCTGGGCAGCGGTTTGGGCGGCTTGGAATGGGTGGAGGTGAAGCCACGCATTGAGGCGGCCCTGGGCGCGCTGCCCGACGTGACGGTGCGGATCTATGAGCCCAAGGGCGCGCCCGCATCGGACACCATGCACCACAGCCGCGAGGTGCCCCGCATGACTGCCGGGCGGGCGGCGCTGGTGGAGCTGATAGACCGCTACTTTCGTGGCCTGCTCGACCCTTTCGTCACCCTGCTTGAAGTCCACAAGTTGATGTATTTCATGCAGGAGGCGGGAGAACCCTTACGCCTTAATTACGAAAAAGCGGTCTACGGGCCCTATGCGGCGAACCTGCGCCATGTGTTGCATGCTATCGAGGGACATCTGTTGGTGGGTTACGACGACGGCGGAGACGCGCCCGACAAGCAACTGTCTCTGGTGCCGGGCGCGGTGGAGGATGCCGGGGCCTTTCTCGGCCAGCATCCCGATACCCGTGCGCGCTTCGACCGGGTGACGGCGCTGACAGAGGGCTTCGAGTCGCCTTTTGGCCTGGAAATGCTATCGACGGTCCATTGGGTGATGACGAAGGAAGGGGTCTCTGCCATGGACGACGTGGTTGAGCGAGTCTACGAGTGGAGTCCCCGCAAGCGGCAGTTCACACCCCGACAGATCGGCATCGCTGCGGATACCCTGGTCAAGCAGGGTTGGATAAAGCACGACCCGATCGAAACGAGCTCAAAGTGAGCGTCTCTGGACTTGCGATGCGCGACCGGTGAGCATACGTTTGCTTGATTGCACCGGGTGATCGCGCCGCTGTTTCAGCTCACATGCACCGCAACCTGTTGATTTGAATAGGATTATGATTCCCCGAATTGCTTGACGGTTGTTTGACAGGATCGTCGAGCAACGCGCGACGACCTGCGGCAAGGCTGTCGGGTACTTGATGGAGAGAGCAAAACCATCGGAGCAGCATAGCGCAACCCATTGCAGCATAATGACTTACAAAATGCATTGGTAATTGATGGAGGCAACCAGTGAGCACGGACATCTCCGAGAAGGGCTTGGAAAGCCTCATCATGCGGCACATGACCGGCACGGACGGGCTTGCGGTGGACCCGGGTTGGTCCGCCGAGGAGTCCCCACCCAGCGGCGGCACGGGCTATCTTGTGGGGCGTCCGCAGCACTTTGACCGCGCCCATGCGCTGGATGTGCCCCAGCTCTTCGCCTTCCTTCAGACGACCCAATCGGAGACTTTCGAGAAGCTGGGGATGGGCAGCTACACGGACCATGCGGACATCAACCGACTCAAGTTTCTGTCGCGGCTCTCCGGCGAGATCGGCAAGCGCGGGGTGATCGACGTGTTGCGCAAGGGGGTGGCGCACGGCCCCTTGCACTTCGCCCTCTTCTACGGCACCCCCTCCCTCGGAAACGCCAAGGCCGAAGCCCTCCACGGGCAGAATCGTTTCTCCATCACGCGCCAGTTGGCCTACAGCATGGACGAGACGCGCCGGGCGCTGGATCTGGGCTTGTTTATCAATGGGCTCCCAATCGCCACCTTTGAGCTGAAGAATAGCCTGACGAAGCAGACCGTGGTCGATGCCGTGCACCAGTACAGACGGGACCGCGATCCGCGCGAACGGCTCTTTCAGTTTGGTCGATGCGCGGTGCATTTCGCCGTGGACGACAGCGAAGTACGGATGTGCACTGAACTCAAGGGGAAGGCCTCCTGGTTCCTGCCCTTCAACAAGGGGTTCAACGACGGCGCGGGAAATCCGCCTAATCCGAACGGCCTCAAGACGGACTACCTCTGGAAAGAAGTGCTCACCCCGGCGGGGCTGACCAACATTCTGGAGAATTACGCCCAGATCGTGAAGGGGGAGAAAAACCCCCGCACGGGTAAGACACCGCTCAGGCAGGTGTGGCCGCGCTATCACCAGCTCGGTGTCGTGCGCCAGGCACTGGCCGACGTGCGCGCCCACGGCGCGGGCAGACGTTACCTGATCCAGCACTCTGCAGGGAGCGGCAAGTCCAACTCTATCGCCTGGCTGGCCCACCAGCTCATCGGTCAGAAGCGCCACGACAAGGAGATTTTCGATTCGGTCATCGTGGTCACCGACCGCCGCCTTCTCGACCAACAGATCCAGGCGACCATCAAGCAGTTCATGCAGGTCGGCGCGACGGTAGGACACGCGGAGCGCTCGGGCGACTTGCGAAAGTTCATCGAGCAGGGAAAGAAGATTATCGTCTCGACCGTCCAGAAATTCCCCTTCATCCTGGATGAGATCGCCAAAGAGGGTGGCAAGACCTTCGCTATCATCATCGACGAAGCCCACTCCAGCCAGGGCGGCAAGACCACGGCGGCGATGAGCCAGGCGCTGGGGGAGGAACTGGATGATAGTGAGGGCAACGACCCCGAAGACCTGGTAAACGCGGCGCTGGAAAAGCGCATGGCGGCGCGGAAGATGCTCAAGAATGCGAGTTACTTCGCCTTTACCGCCACGCCAAAGAACAAGACGCTGGAGATGTTCGGCGAAGCACTGGCACCCGATGTCGAAGGCAAGGTCAGGCACCGGCCATTCCACAGCTACACCATGAAGCAGGCGGTTGAAGAGGGCTTCATCCTCGATGTGCTCCGGTCGTATACGCCCGTGGAGAGTTATTACAAGCTGGTGAAGAAGACGGAGGATGATCCGGAATTCGACACCAAGAAGGCCAAGAAGAAACTCCGCCGATACGTGGAGAGTCACGACCACGCGATTCGACTCAAATCCGAAATCATGGTGGACCACTTTCACGAGCAGGTGTTGGCGTCCGGGAAAATCGGGGGCCAGGCGCGGGCGATGGTGGTCACCAGTGGCATTGAGCGGGCCATCCAGTACTATCACGCATTCAAGGCATACTTGCTTGAACGGAAGAGCCCCTATCAGGCGATTGTCGCCTTCTCGGGGGAGCATGAGTACGGCGGAGCGAAGGTGAGTGAGGCGTCGCTCAACGGTTTTTCCAGTGGGGACATCGCGGGGAAGATACAGAGCGATCCGTATCGTTTCCTCATCTGCGCGGACAAGTTCCAGACGGGCTACGACGAGCCACTGCTTCACACGATGTACGTGGATAAACCCCTCGCGGGTATCAAGGCCGTGCAGACCTTGTCCCGCCTCAACCGCGCCCATCCCCAGAAGCACGATTGCTTCGTCCTCGACTTTCAAAATAACAGCGAGGCGATTACCTTTGCCTTCCAGGATTATTACCGCACCACGCTGCTGTCCGAAGAATCTGACCCGAACAAACTGCACGACCTGAAGACGGCGCTGGATGCCGCCCAGGTGTACGCACCGGAACAGGTGGATCAACTGGTGGCCCTGTTCCTCGACGGGGCCGACCGGGATGCCCTGGACCCGATCCTCGATCAATGTGTGGCCGTTTATGTGAGCCAGCTCGAAGAGGATGGCCAAGTGGAGTTCAAGGGAAAGGCCAAAGCCTTCTGCCGCACCTACAGCTTCCTCTCGGCGGTGATTTCCTACAGCAACGCCGCGTGGGAGAAACTCTCCATTTTTCTGGACCTGCTCACGCCCAAGCTTCCCGCGCCGCGTGAAGAAGACCTCGCCAAGGGCATCGTCGAAGCCATTGACATGGACAGCTATCGCGTGGAGAAGAAAGTGGCCATGAAGATCGCTCTGGCCGACGAAGATGCGGAGATTGAACCCATTCCTACCGACGTGGCGGGCAGAAAATCGGAACCCGAATTGGATCGGCTGAGCAATATTCTGCAGAGCTTCAATGCGCAATTCGGGACGTCATTCACCGATGCGGACCGAATCTTCCGTCACATTCGGGACGACATCGCGCCGAAAGTCGCTGCCGATCCGGCCTATCTGAACGCGAAGGCCAACACACCGCATACCGCCAGATTGGCCCACGATCAGGCCCTGGGCAAAGCGGCGCAAGGCTCCATGAAGGACTTCACCCAGTTCTACAAGCAATTTGTCGAGAACGAATCCTTCAAGCGTTTCGTCGGCGACATGGTGTATCAGATTACGAACCCCTGACCTCGATCCAACTCCCCCATCTCCCCTCCCCCACCGTCCTCCTCCTGGGCGGTGGTTTTCTTTTTGCGCGGATTCTGACTGCGCTCACCCCTGGGGCCGTCAAGGTCGTGCTTCGCCTCCACCTTGACCGCCGGGTTCGCTTCGTCGGCCGTCTCCGCGAAGAAAACAACCTTAACCCCCAGGAGGCGGACATGAACACGGAGAAAACAGATCAGGTAAAGCAACTCATCGATCAGGGCCTGAAATCCCTCGTCGAGAATCTTGAAAGCGGCAAGAGCGATCAGCTCGTGGCCTATCTCGCGGCGATGGCGCGATTTCATCGCTACAGTTTCCGGAATATCGTGCTGATTCAGTCGCAATTCCCCAGTGCGACGCGGGTCAGTGGATTCCGGGCGTGGAAGAAGCTTGGACGTTTCGTAAAGAAGGGCGAGCAGGGCATCACCATCATTGCACCGATGGTCTTTCGCGATTCCAGTGACACCGCGCTACAGGATGACCAACCCCGCATCCGATTCCGTGCGGCGTATGTGTTCGATGTCTCCCAGACCGACGGCGAGGCCCTCCCCTGCCCTGCGGAAGCCAGTGGCGATCCACTTGACCACACCGAGCGGCTGAAAGCCTTCATCGCAAGCCAGGGCATCGTGCTGGAGTATTCCGACGAGTTGGGCAATGCCGAAGGTGCTTCCTCTGGTGGCAAAATCCGCATACGTCCGGAGCTGAGCCCCGCAGCGGAATTCTCCGTCTTGGTTCACGAACTTGCCCACGAATTGCTCCACTGGACGGATCACGGCTTGATTGGCACGTGCAAATCCCGCGAACTGGAAGCCGAAGCGGTAGCTTTCATCGTCTCCAGCGCGATCGGACTAGAATGCAGCACCGCGTCGAGCGACTATATACAGCTCTACAATGGTACCGTCGAAACCCTGGAGGCCTCCCTCGATGGCATCCGCAAAACCGCCTCGGAAATCATCACGGCGTTGACACCCACGGCGGAATAGCCTCCCCTTCGGGCGCCCGACCCGGATCACGGGCGTCCTCTTCAAAAGGCCGCACGATCCGTCTGCGCAAGGGCAGCGCCTCCAAGGGAATGGTCTGGCGCCCATGCTCTTTACGGATCGCGTTGATCCTTCGCAACAGCATCAGATACTGCCGGCGCACCGGAGCATAGGGTTCATAGGGCAGATGGTAAAGCTCGCTGACGAGTCGGGCCGTGGAAAGGCGGTTGCAGCGCTCCAGGTACTGGGCCATCAATTCGCCATAGGGTGCGCGATCAATGCGGACGTGGCTGTGAAGCCGACCGTCGGGTCCCTTCCGCACGCTGATGGAATAACCGCCAATCCGGATCGGCACCTTGCGGGCATCACGGATGGTTGCCCCTTCCTCCTCGAAGAACGGATGCACGCCCTTCGTGGCCATGAGCAGAAAGATGGAACCGAGGCGAATGTATTGAAGGTTTGCATGTCCCCCGCGCTTTCGCCGGGCCCGCTGCCATTTGGACAGGGCCGCGCCGTACTTCGCGATCAGTTTCGCGTCGATGGCTTCCGGGCACTTCCCCTTCGGAACGAAGCCCTGGCAGTAGAACCAATAGCCATGGGGCAGGTAGGCCGTGGCCACCTGTTGAACGAAGCCCGCAAGGCTGGTGGCAACACATCGGTAGATCATCATCGCGCCCCCTGGCAATTCCCCCGAATGAAGGGGCGGGATTGTTTTGGTGAAGGCACAATCCCGCAAAGCCTTTATCGTCCCTTGCGGCGCCTGCTTCCGCCATGGCGAATTGCCATGATGCAGAAGCGCCCGTGTCGCGGTCTCGATATGCGTTACAGCTCATCAGACAGAACCCGCGACACGAGCGCCTCACGGGGTTCTTTAGCACAAGCCGCGGTAAAGGGCAAATGCCCGATAACATCCGCGGTGCATGCCCGGCATCCGGTGTACCTCCCGCACCTGCGGAAAGCCCCGGCGTCCGTTCATTCGGCACGGCGCACTTACTTCCGTAAGTTCCCCGTGCCCAATTCATACCCGTTGCGCACTCAAATCCTCTGCTTGCATAACCTCCTTTCCCGCATTGCTGCGATCATCCCATGCTCACGCCGCACCCGATCCATCTCCCGATGAATTGGGTGCGGCCGGTCGTGTCCCTGCCTGGGGTAAAGGGGGACGGCCAGGCCAGCACTGGCTGACCGTCCCCCTGGCGTCATTCAAATGGGTAAAAACCCGTCGGTCCTTTCGTCGTGGCATTTGTGTTCCGGCACCACCCGGAAACACACCAAGGTGCGTGCGACTGCCTTGCCGCCTGCACCCTCGAAAACCTTTCGACTTCTACTCAGACCACACTCCCCCACTGAGGCTTTTCAATCACCTGGCTGAATGGGCCAGGCACCGGGTACCACCCCGGCCGCCTCAGCGGTTCCCGCGTTAGTGTTGACCTTCAAATCACGCGTCACGTCGCTAGGGGGTGTTATCCCCCGTAACCGATGACCGTACACCGGGACTCCCGTCCCGATGCAGTTTCCGCCCCTCGCATTGGCTGCAAGAGGCGATTTCAGGGGGCAGAAGTAAGAAGCTCCCCCTTACCCGCCGATCATGGCCCTTCGCGGTTCGGCACCGTCTCGCGTAATTCTTACTGGCAAGGGCTTTCGCCCCTCTCATGGTTGAGCTCTTCGCCGTCGGCTTTTTCTCACCGAACGCCGGTTCCCTTCCGGGACCCGAGTCCGCCTGTCACCAGGACGGACACTCCCCACGCCAGCGCAGGTTGAACGGACCTGGGGCTTGCACCCTGTAGTCACGAACCCCCTGGGCGGATTTGCCGCGCAACTTCGGACGTCCGAAGTTGGCCGCGCACCGTCTTAGATCAACACAGCCCCGTTGGCCCAGTCGTTGCCAACTGTTCCACCGGGGCATGTCCGCGTCGCCCTGCTTCAAGGCAATCGCTATTGGATAGAATGCTGGGATTACTCTCCTGGCCCGTCCGCTGGACAAGTCAGGAGGATTACGCCAGCAAGCCTCCATCGAACCGGACAAGCGCGTCTCCACGCATCCGGCTCTACGGGTCTGACAATGGCGGGTGGTAAAGTCCGCCCCCTTAGCCCGATTGGTGAGATCGGGTTTACCGGGTTGCCAGCCCACTTGAATGATGCCGCCACGCCGTTGAGCGCATCGACAATGGCCAGTATAGCAAGGGCACGGCGGCTTGAATAGAGAAACTTTTCGGCGGGATAGGGGAAAAAAATGGTATTTAAGAGGCTGTTGGGTGTCGGCAGGAATTACTCCTCCTTCCCCATCGCCTCCCGGATCTCCTGCAGGGTGTAGCGTTGTGCCTTCAGCGCTCCGATTCGCTTGATCCGTTCCACCATGTCTGCCGCGTACAACTGGTAGCCCGATGCCGTGGTCTCGGCCACGTCGAGCAGCCCTTCTTTGGTCCAATGGCGGATCGTGGAGTTCGCCACGCCCGCGCGCTTCGCCAGCGCCCCTATCTTGAGGAGCGGCGCCTCACCGAGGCCCGCGCTGGCGTCGCCCTGCAAGGCCTTAAGGTAGATGTTCAGCGAGCGCTCCACCGCCCGCGCGATCAGCTTCAGGTAGTCGTCTTTGGATCCGCCGAGTTGGGCCTTTTCGAGCGCGGTGATATACGCCAGCCGTTCGCGCTTCTGGATGATCGCCGCTGGATAGCCCTCCATCAGCAGGATCAGATTCATCAGGAGTCGCGCGGTGCGACCGTTCCCATCCACAAATGGGTGGATGGTAACCAGACGATAGTGGGCCTCTGCGGCGAGTTCCACGGGATGAAGACCGGGAGCGCTGCGGAGCCACGCCGCGAATTCTTCCATCAGCCCGGGGACCTTCACAGGATTGGGCAGGACGACCATCGAGCCTGATATACGCACCGCCACATTCCGGTAGCGCCCGGCATTCGCATCGTCGATGCCCTTCAAGACCACCGTGTGAAGTTCGAGGATATCTCGCCCGTCCAATTCCCGTGGCTGCCGAGCAACCTGGTCCCGGATCCAGTCGACGGCACGGGCGTGGTTCACCGCTTCAAGGTGTTCAACCAGCGACTTGCCACCGACGGTCAAGCCCTTCTCCACCACCAGCGCGGTTTCGCGGCGTGTGAGTGTGTTGCCCTCAATTGCGTTGCTGGTATAGGTCAGCTCAACCCGAAACCAGTCTTCCAGATTGCGAAGCAACGCGGCCGACAGGGGTCGCTGGGCGTCAAGCTGCGCTTTCTTCTCGGTCAATGCGGAAAAGTCCATGAAGAAAGCATAAAGCATAATGTTATGGTTTGCAATAGTGATTCAAGGCGACGTGAAGTTTACGAGGTCGCCTCCGACGCTAAACGGGCGGCACGACTTCACACCAATAACGTGTTACCATGCTTACAATTCAGGCTGAGAAGCGCAATGCCGCGTCTGGCGCACGATCTATTGGAGTACCACGATGACCAAAACACAAACCACCCGATACGACGTCACCGAGCACCTTCGTACCCCAGAAGAGATGGCGGCCTATCTGGAAGCGTGCCTCGAAGAAGCCCCCGGTGACGCCGCCTTCATCGCCAAGGCCCTCGGCGACATCGCCCGGGCCAAGGGCATGACCCAGATTGCCCACGACGCGGGATTGTCCCGCGAGAGCCTCTACCGCTCCCTCTCGGGCGACCACAGCCCGAGTTTTGATACCGTGCTTAAGGTCATCAACGCACTCGGACTCCGGCTCCACGCCGAAGCGACGCGCGTTCCGTAGGTAGGGCCACAGCAACGGGCGGACCAGCACTATCTCGGTTACCTCGAAGAGGGGCGATTCCAAGGGTCGGCACGCGGCGGTAAGTAGACATTCCGCCAATGGGCCGCAAAAGGGCCAAATGGGCCATCAGGGGACGACTGTGCCAATCACACACGGTCCTTGGAATCGTGTCAGAATCGTGCCGATCGTGCCATTCACTTGCACAAGGTTTGGATATGAGACATTTTATGGGACATTTATGGGACATTTGAGACATCATCCGTGCTTATCGGCCAGTCATCAGCGTGTAGCGTAAACCCGCCACAATCCCGCCAAACCCGCCACAATCTGCATGGACGCTGCGGAGTGTCGAACAAGACATAAACAGGACACGAGCACTATATAAGCTCAATAGAACAAGCGATAACTCCTTTTTTGGCATATATTTATAACAATCCATCCCTCGCCGCTAAACAGGACATGAGCGCCTCGGATCGTCCGCACGCATTCGGGGGCTGCCACATGGCCGCAGCACTTTCGGACGTCCGAAGTTCTATCGTACTCAGCTCGGCTTCTCCCTCCCGATTTCTCCTTTGCATTGTCCCTAATTCGCGCTATAATTCGGGACAAACAAGAGAACCTATCCCCTATGCAAACCACAGAAGATAAAATACTTGCGCGCGTGCGTCGGTCCGGCCCCGGCAGCGCGTTTACGCCAAAGGACTTCCTCGATCTCGCGGGCTATGAAGCGGCGAAGAAGGGGCTGCTGCGTCTGGCCAACGCCGGCACGCTACGCCGACCCATGCGCGGGGTCTATGATTTCCCCGCCTACAGCGCGGTGCGTCAGGGACCGGCGAGTCCCGATCCCGATGCCATTGCCCGGGCAATTGCCCGCGCTCATGGCTGGACCCTCGTGCCCACCGGTGTCACAGCCCTGAATCTGCTGGGCCTTTCAACCCAGGTGCCCGCGCAGTGGGAGTATTTCAGCGATGGCCCCACCAAGCGCTATGCCTGGGAGGGCGGCCGCATCCACATGAAGCACCGCACCAACAAGGAAACCACGGGCCTCTCCCCCAGAACCGCGCTCCTGATTCACGGGCTAAAAGCCCTGGGCGAAGAGCACGTCGATGACGCTACCCTCGATGCGCTCCGCGCCCGGCTCACCCCGCAAGAACGGGCCCGGGCTTTACGTGAATCGCGCTACGTCACCATTTGGGTCTACGAGATCATTAGGCGCTTAGCTTTTGGAGAGGCCGGGTGCGATGAGTGATGCAGCACGGAGAACACTGAGACGATTTGTCAATTCGATTGGCTAAAGGATGTAAATATACCCATTCCGCGTCCCATCGTCAAATATAGGCTTGACATTTCGCTTGTAAACAGGCTATTATTTCCCCCGTATGAATACGCAACGCCCAGTAAGCACCCGCGACTTCTTCGCCACGCACCCGGTCTTCTCCCTGGAGGAGGCCGAGGAGACCTTGCGCCCAGCGGGTGGTCGGGCCGCCGTGGTGCAGCGGTTGAAGCATCATCTGCGGACGGGCCAGTTGACCCATGTGTCCCGGGGTATATATGCGGTGGTGCCGCCGCTGGTTGCGCCGGATCATTTTCAGCCCGACCCCTTCCTTGCGGCGCGCGCGGCCCGTCCTGATGGTATATTTTCCTATCACAGCGCACTGGAACTGCTCGGCGCAGCCCACTCGGTGTGGCATCAGGTCACCCTGTTCACCGATCAGCGCCGCCCTCCCCTGCCCCTCGGTGGAGCACGGGTTCTCTTCCTGGATCACCCTCGCCCGCTGCTCGACCGTGGCGAAACTGGCCTGGGCGTGCGGCGGGTGGAGTGGCGCGGCCAACTCCTGCGCGCCACCGGTCCAGAGCGTACACTGGTTGACGGATTACGTCGTCCCGATCTGGCGGGTGGCCTGCCGGAGTTCTTGGAATCGGCAGCGGGCTTCGCCACGCTGGACCTCGATCTGCTGGATACGTTACTGACAGCCTACGCCACCGCGAACCTGTGGGCGGCAAGCGGCTGGTTTCTCGAAGCGCACCGTCAGACCTTCCACGTTGACGATGGGTACCTTGACCGCCTTGAAGCGCAACGCCCCCGCGTGCCCCAATACCTTGTGCGCAGTCGTCGCGGCGGCATCCTGGTCCCACGGTGGAACCTGATCCTGCCGCCTGAACTGGAATCGATGCGAGATCCCGATGAACGCTAGTCTTCAATACCTCCAGCAGTGCGCGGGACAATCCGGATTCCAATTACAATCACTGGAGAAAGTCATCCGACTGGGCACGCTGGCCGGTGCCATTGCGGCGCACCCCTTGCTTGGGAAGGCGTTAGCCTTGAAAGGCGGAACCGCGCTCAATCTATGCCTCGGCGAAGCTCCTACGCGACTGTCGGTGGACCTGGACTATAACTACGTGGCGCATCCTGATCGGGAAGCGATGCAAGCGGCACGTCCAGAGGTTGAAGAGGCCGTTGAGAATATAGCCCGCCGACTGGGCTTTCGACTGCAGCGCTCTGCCGACGCATTTGCCGGAAGGAAAATCTACGCGATATACGCCTCCGCTCTGGGGCCAGAAGATCGTGTTGAGGTCGATCTGAACTTCCTCTGGCGACAGCCCCTTGCGGGTGTGGTCCGCGCAGAACTCTGGCAACCCGGCGAACTGGATCGCCCGCAAATAGCCATAGTTTCCCGGCTCGAGCTTGGTATCGGAAAGTTGCTCGCCTTCGTGGACCGTTCCGCGCCACGAGATGCGTGGGACGTAGCCCAGTATCGCAATACCATGGGCGATACCTCGAATCATCCTGAATTTCGCGCCTGTTTCATTGCCCTGTCCGCCATGTTGCCCCACCCCTTGTCGACCTATACCCGCGCGGTCGTCGCTTCGCGACTTACACCGCGATTGACACAGGAGCAACTTGTGCCCATGCTGAGTGCTGGAGCAACACCGGACCCGGATCAGTTGTTCGATACCGCCTGGAGCGTGGCCGAACCGCTTCTCGACCTGACTCCACAGGAACAGGACTACGTCGAAGCAATTCACAAAGGTGAACTGCGGCTCGAATTACTGTTTCCGAACGAGCCCGCTCAAGCGACCCGATTGGCCGATCATCCCGCCATACTCTGGAAGTTGCGAAACGTGCAGCAACGCTTACCTCACCAGACTACTCGGCCTGAATTCTGAGCCAGGCGCGTGATAAGATTTCCGGCCACCCGCACAACGTGCAAGTAACTCTTACAAGTTCCCCCTCCCTGCCCCCGAACGGTCGACTATACCTCGCCTTTTGACCCCGCCCCCAAGAAAACTGCAACGTCCCATCCCTACTTATAGGGAGACATTCTCCACACCGGTCGCCAAGGTGGGTGGCACCCTGGATTTCTGGGCAATAAACTCTTGACAGCGATTTTATTAGTTTTCCTGCTGTTATCCTTTCGGAAAAGTATTTAATGCCCCAGCCTTCGGCCCAATGTACGGCAAACCCCACATATTGGGCCTCAGTTTTACCTTCAACGCTGCATTTTGCGATTGAAGGGAGATTTTTCCCTTGACAAAGTTGTCGAACGTTGTCCACGATCAACGTACAACGACAAGGTTCATCAAGGAGTTTGGTCCCATGTCATCACCTGTAAATAGCGCGGCCACCCGCAGCAAGAGCACCACCGGCATCAACTTCGATGCCCGTATCCTCGACTATCTGGACGAGTTACGTCGCGAATCCCCCGTTTTTCAGCGACGCTCGCGAAGCGAAATCGTCAACATGATCATCGAAGACTTTGCGGCCCAGAATGGCCGACCTATCAACCACGAAGAGGAAACGCGACAGAGCGCATAACCTATGGCAGCCCGGGACAGTAAGATCGACGCAAAGGCAATACCCTTCCGGGGTTACCCTGCGCCGACGAGCAACACCACCTACACGCCGAACCAGTTCTTCGACGTGGTGCTGCGCCATGCCTCCCGGGGCTGTGTTCGCCTGGTCGCCTATATGATACGCAAAACCCTGGGCTGGAGCGATGCCGAAGGCAACCCGCAGGAACCCGAGGTGGTTATCTCCTACAATCAGCTCATCCGCGAAGCGGGCATCAGTCGGGGTGCCATCGGCCCGGCACTGGAAGAGGCGGTCGCCTGTCACTTCATCCGCTGTATCCGCGAAGGCCGGGCCTCGGGCCACCGCCAGGCGGCGGTTTCGGCGCTTTACGAGCTTTGTTGGGATGATCGGGATGAATACATAAAGGATTTGTCGGTTTTTGCTGGCTTCTATGCGGGCAACGGCAACCTCACCTACATCCCCAATGCCTTCTTCGATTTCACCGTGCCCAATGAGTCCCTGGCCGTCATCAAGGTGGTCGGCGCCATCATCCGCCACACCATCGGCTTCCAGACCAAGTTTGGCTTCCGTCGCCAGCAGGTGGAGATGAGCTTCACCCGGCTCCAACGGATCACGGGGATTGCTTCGCGCCGCAGTCTGAACGACGCCATACAGCATTCCATCAAAAACAACCATATACAGCGCGTAGAAGACGGTTTCTTCGATGCCAACGCGGGCCAGGCCAGCCGCGCCGCCACCTATGGCATAAAGTGGAGTGACACAGGCACTTGCCCCCTGACCGGTTCAAAAAGTGCACCGGACTCCGCCGAGCCGCCCGCGATTGAGAAGGCGAAGCCAGTTCAAAAAGGATACCGGATCCCCGCGAACGCACCGGAGAATATACCGGTTCAAAAAGTAGACCGGGAGCGGTTCAAAAAAGATACCGAAAACCGGTCCATTAAGGATACCGACCCCGGTTCAAAATCCGCACCGGTCGCAGTTCAAGAAGGATACCGGGACCAGTCCATTTTAGACACCGGTATAGAAATAACAGATCTAAATAACACCCTAAAGAACACTGGTAAACAACAACAGGCTGCACCTGCTGCTGTGGAGGGGGCTTTTTCTCGATTGAAGGAAGAGGGATTCGATGGGAGCACGGCAAAGCGATTGGCCGAGTCCTATCCCCCACTTCAGATCATCGAGCAGTGCGAGTGGCTCCCCCTGCGCAACCCCACCCGGAATCGCCTGGGACTCCTGCGCAAGGCCATCGAGGAAAACTGGCCCAACCCGGAGACGGAAAACCCCGAGCGCCTCGGTGGGGTCTTCGCCGCCCACTTCTATGCCGCCTGGGCGGGTAACGACGACACTCCCGCCGCCGCCGTGGTGCTGACGGACGTGGAAGCCGGCGAGCGCTTCGTGAAGGAGCTCCTCCGTCACTACCCCCACGAGGACAAGGTCCACCGGATGGGCCGGAGCTTCGGCGAGTATGTGCGCGATCGGGAAAATGCCAACCCCGGCATGCCCCGCTCCCTCAAGCTGGCCCTCACCCGACATGGTGATGCTTTCGTGGTGGAATTCCGCCGGAAGGTGCGCGAAGCGGAGAAGAAAGCGAACGCCCGGGCCCGGAAGCAGCACTATGAGCGCTTCCGCGGGGACTACCTCGACTATATCCGCGAGCAGGAGACCGCCCTGCGCGACGACAACCCACTGCTCTATGCCGCCTTCGAAGGCGAAGAGATCCGCCAGCGTGATTTCCTGGCGAAATCGCCCTATTGCCAGTCGCCCGAATTTATCCATCAGATGCTTGCCGCCTTCGA
Organism: Candidatus Hydrogenedentota bacterium; assembly: GCA_016791475.1. NCBI lineage: Bacteria > Pseudomonadati > Candidatus Hydrogenedentota > Candidatus Hydrogenedentota bacterium. Next base: position 18,794 of record JAEUWI010000034.1, on the reverse strand, counting down.
CAGCGACAAGGAACACTTGAAGCGCTTCTACGAATATTACAAAGCACTCGACGGGTCCATTCTCGATTTCTGGGGATGGGACCGCAAACATAACCCGACCCAACTGGGCCAGGAGGTGGTGAACGCATGAAGATCGTCACAGTCATCAACGCCAAAGGCGGATGCGGCAAATCCACCATCGCCATGAACCTGGCCGCTTCCCTGGCGAAGGACGGGAAGAAGGTGCTCCTCTCCGATATGGACCCCCAGGCCCAGGTCTCCGAATGGCTCCACGCGAGCGACGGCCTCTCCTGGGAGGACACCATCGTGGCGGCACTGCTCGGTCATGCACCCCTGAAATCGGTAATCCACCCCACCCAGCACAAAAACCTGTCCTTTGTGGCCAGTGCCTTCGCCCTGGAGGAATACGGCCGCGATATCATCCAGGAAGATGGCTACTTCGAGGGCTACGCCAGCGTGCTCGCCCAACTGCCGGAAGACGCCTACGACTTCCTGATCGTCGATGCGCCCAACCAGATCTCGCCCATCATGGAAAATACCATCTATCCGGCGGATCTCTTTATCGTGCCCTTTGAAAGCACCAAGGCCGTGAAGTCCTATGCGAACTTCTACAGCCTCTTGCTCCAGATCCGGCCCAGCGCCGATTTCCACCTGCTCCACGTGCTCAATAACCTCCACCGCGCCGGCCTGCGCAAACGGGTGATCGAACGCATGCACGAAGAGCACATTGCCATTGCCCAGACCGAGATCCGCAATTGCGGCTGGCTCGCCCAGGTGGACGAGCACGGCGGATCGATTCTGGAATACCGCCCGCGCTCCAAGGGGGCCGAGGACATCAACGCCCTGCGCGACGAAGTGCTGGGTATGTTCAACATGAAAAAGCGCAAGAAGGTAGCCAACGCATGAGCCCTGCAGACAACACCGCCGAAAATCGCCCCTCCCGCCTCCAGCTCGTCCGCGAGAAAGGCAAAGGCGCCATTCCCGCGATCCCCAAGCGCGGCGCCCAGCTCCTGGAGATCGAGCTGCTCGTCGAAGATCCGCAGAACGAGCGCAAGACCTTCAACAACATGGACGGCCTCATCGACACCGTCAAGGCACTCGGCGTCATCGAGCCCCTCACCGTTACACCCCACGAAGACGGCAAATACATGGTCGTCACCGGACACCGCCGCCTCCGCGCCGCCAAGAAAGCCGGCCTCAAGCAGCTTCGCGTCGTCATCACCGATCCCGAAGAAGGCCAGGCCCGCCGCCGCCGTAGTATCGTCAGCAACGTCCAACGCGAAGACGTGCCCCCCGTAGAGCTCGCCGAAGCCCTCCAGGCCATCCTCGACGAAGATCCCGCCGTCAAGACCCAGCGCGACCTCGCCAAGATGATCGGCAAGCGCGAATCCTGGGTCAGCGACATGCTCCGCATCCTCACCCTCCCCCCCGTCCTCCAGCAGCAACTGCGCACCCATGAGAAAACCGTGCCCTACGACGCCGTCATGCGCATCAGCCGCGTCGACGACGTGAAGCTCCAGAAGGGACTTGTCAGAGACGTTCTCGACGGCAAGCCCAACCGCGAGATCCGCGCGAAGATCGACGAGGCCAAAGGCAAGAAGACTCCGGCCGTCGTTCCCGCACCGGCAACGCCCCAGAAACCCGCCGCGAAAGCCACCGAAGCACCCAAAGACCAGACCTACCGCATCGACCTGCCCAGCGCGACGGTGACGGTGAACTTCAAGAAGGGCCCGGTGTCCAAGTCGTCCGTCAAGGCCATGCTGCTTCAGGCGCTGGAGAGTTTGGGGTAGTAGGGGCGCACGGGCGGTTTGGAAAAACCCCGCCCGTTGGGTGGAGAATCTGGGCCCGCCTGCGGAATTCTCTTTTCAATGGGAAGAGAATCGATGCTCTCGTGAATTTTGGTACCCACCGGGTACCAAATCTTCGGATGAGCCAATTACCCTTCGCGCAACCTGATAATTTGAAGAAATACAGACAGACGAGGAAATATCACGCCCGCTGGGCGTAATATTTGACCCCGACACGATTCATGGTAACCTGCCTACCGGAGAATCGAGCCCCAACCCAATTCCGTCCCCGCCGGGGAGGAAATTGGCTCAGCGGGAAATTCGCCACCCGACGGGTGACAATTTCGCGCCAGCCTTCTGCCCCTCCTCTCCTGGTCCCATTACCGCGCCGCGCGTGCGTTCTACGAGCGCGAGGCGGCCCTGGAGGAAAGGGACTCAAACTACGAGTGAGCAGCCACCCGTTTTTACGACGAGTAGCCAAAAACCGGACAACCCCCCGAGGTGGACACGCTCCTGACCATGATCCAGCAGCACTTCGTGTTTTCGAACGACCACTTCCGCCGACGGTTACGTCCGCATGATCTGCGTGAAGTATTTCGGGCCGTATTCGGTCTCCGTCTCCGGGGCCCCGTCCAAGCCTCCAAGTCCGAGATTGCCGGTGGTTTCATAGTCGACCCACCGCTGAAGTGAATGCCTCGAATTGTCTCGGCATTCTCCGACCGCATGAACCTGTAACATGCTTGGGCTGCGGATGGATTCAAAGCTCATCCCCCCCGGCGCGCGCGGATAGCCTCGCCGTTTCGAAAATCAGAGGGAGAAACTGGATTTGGGAGCGCCCAAAGTCCTTTCTTTTCTGCCTTCGCCTTCACTTCCTCTTCCCTCAGAATTGCATCGTTTGGCGCATAGTTCTTATCCCAGTGCGCAAGCCCTTCGGATAATAATTCAAGGTTAAAATAGACGGAGTCTCTCAGATTGACTCGCACAATGTATCGACCGTAGCGGTCCCTGCTCAATACTTGAAGGTGAACAGATTTCCCCATACAACTATTTTCGGAAAATTGGGTGGCCTCTTTGCCAAAAACTTGATTCTTTTCCGGACAGTCTACCCCGTAAAGTCGGATCTTAATTTGCTGGCCAGTGTCAATTCTAGCAGTCATTGTGTCGCCGTCATAGACATCAACTATCTCTGCTACCAGCTCATCTGGCAAAGACTCTTCAGACTTAGAGACAATAGCCTTCTTTTTTGAAGGCGCCTGATAGCTTCTATTTGGAGACCAATAAGGTGGAAAATAGGGTTCGTGCGGTACTGTATGGGGATTTCGACTCGTCAATTTCGGTATTCGAGGCGCAAATCGCCTTCCACTCCCGTTTACACCCGCCCCACCAACTCCAATCTGAGTTCCTCCGTTGCCGTTTCCGTTGCCACTGTGAAGGTGGTAGCCTCCGTGAATGTTATCCTGATGGCCCCCATTGGCATCCAAACTTCCCGGATGTGCATGTGCGAAATTGGACATTGAGCCCCAGAGAAAGTGGAGCAGGACACAGAGCATTAAGACAGTCACCCGTTCGGGTCTTATGCACATATCTCCTCACTCCTTGCCAACGCGTTGTATTCCCCAAAGATTTTCTTCCAATTCCCATGACTGAAGCATACGAACCGAGTAATGTGTTTTCAAGAGTAAAATCATCGGGCGCTATCTGGAACCGGAGAACGTGTATACAAAGGCTACACAATCTCCGGTACGACGAAGGGCTCGCGATAGGAATCCTTCAACATGCCGGTGGCCTTCTCCCCTTGCGCGAACGCCCCCTTCGCGGGATCAAAGTCGAGCGATTGCTGCAAGCGGTAGGCAATATTCGCGAGGTGGATATGGGCGCATGACTTGAACCCTTCTTCGGGTGTGCCGTGGACATCTTCCACCTTGCGGCTCTTCACGGCATTGATGAAATTGCCGAAGGGGCCATCCGAGTCGGGCAACACCGCGCTCTCGGGTATTGGAATGGGTTTGTTCTGATAATCAAAGAAGCCCTTTTCCCGAACCCAGTAGCCGTCGGTGCCAAAGGCGCTGTTCGAGCAATTGCTGTCACACGCCTCGTTGAAGGACCCCAGATTGCGCACCTCAAAGGTCAGCAGGGTGCCGTCCGCGTAGGTAAACTGACTTGCCTGCGTGTTGGGTGTCTGCCCGTCGTCCTTCCATGCGTAACGACCGCCGGTGCTCGCAACCCGCACGGGAAGCCCTTTGTTGGCCGCCCATACCGCCACGTCCATTTCGTGCACGCCCTGGTTCCCGCATTCGCCATTGCCGAAATCCCAGAACCAGTGCCAGTTGTAGGGCACGAACAGCCCGCCGCCTTCTTTTAAGTTCGGGTCGCCGCCCACCCGATCCATCCAGGGGCGCTCTCCGGCAGGTCCGAGCCACATCGTGTAGTCCAGGTGCTCCGGCGGTGTCCCCGCCTTGCCCCGGCCAATGTCCATGCGATTCCCATTCTTGTACACATATCCGCGCGCATGAACCACGGGCCCGATCAGCGTTCCTTCGTGAAGGAGCTTCATGTCGCGCCGACACGTGGGATCCGAGCGCTGCTGCGTGCCATGCTGGACGATCCGCTGGTACTTCTCCGCCGCCTTTACCAGTTGCTGGCCCTCCCAGAAACTGTGGGCCAACGGCTTTTCAACGTAGACGTCTTTCCCCGCCTGACAGGCCCACACAGCGGCCAGTGCATGCCAGTGATTGGGAGTCGCGATGCTTACCGCGTCGATCGAGTTGTCCTCAAAGGCCTCGCGCATATCGACGTACAATTTCGGTTTCTTGCCGGTCTTTTCGGCAAGCTGTGCGCCCCGCTGTTCCAGAACATTCCTGTCTACGTCGCACAACGCCACAACCTCTGAAGCTTGGTACTTCGTAAACTCCGCGATATGGTTGCGGCCCTGCCCGTTCACGCCGATGCAGCAAACACCAACTTTCTCGTTTGCCCCAAGTGCCGCGCCACGCGTCGCGGCGCCCGTCGCGACTGCCGCGACTGCCGCCGATGCGCCCAGGAAAGACCGTCTTGAAATGTTCATGTCTCTTACCTCATTCGTATGTGGCATAACGCCGAAATCATTTAACGATACGCTTGTTCCGCCTTCAATCGCCTACTGACTCATCGAAGGCGTGCCCATCGCATCCCGCAGGATCTCGACGGTGTCCATGTGCTGGCGTTGACCGGCAATTGCAATGGGTTCGAAGGAATTCTCGTCGAGGGCCATGGGATTGGCGCCCTTGCTCAACAGATAGCGGATGACCGCGTTCTGGCCATTTGAGGCGGCATAGTGCAAGGGCGTCCAATCGTGGTCGCCGATGACGTCGATTAGCTGCGGATCCGCCTCGATCAACACCTTCAACTGGTCAAGTTCTCCGGACGCGGCATAATCAAAAACCTGCCAGGGCGTCGAAAACGTTGAGATATCATTTTCGGGGATCTCTAATTGCACGGACCCACCGCAACCCGCCAGCACGCCCGAGAGGACCAGTAAAATGGCTCCACGTACTACGCTCATTTTTCGTAAATCTCCGCTGGGTTGAATCGAAATCACACCCCTACGCCGCAGGAAGAGAAGAAGGGCCACAGATTCCAGGGCCATCGGGGCAGGTCAAGCGGGTAAGCGTACCGAAGCGTCAGGCCAGCTTCGGTACGCTACTCGCTCGCTTAATTGTGCGGTCGCTTTTCATTCACAGAAGGCCGCCCCCCATCCCCACCGAATTACGGCCAGTCTTTCTTCGCCCACCCGGATCCTGTCGGGTAACGGAAGGCAAACTGGTTCATCGGCCAGGCGTGTCCACCCTGGGTTCCGACCTTGGCAAACTCGACGTGCCCGTCCAGATAGAGAATATTGGCGCCGCCCGGAACGTGGTTGAACCGAACCGGGTTGGAGCCTCGGGCGACAGCACCGCCGTTGGCGTAGCTTTCGTCATACATCACGACCACATCGGACTGGGCTGCCGCGCTGGCGCCGGCATTGTTGATATCGGTAATCGCGAAACGTTCGACACCATCACGCAGCGGGATCATGTCGAATGTCCCCGACGACGTGGGGCTGTCGCTGGCCCAGTTGTAGGTTACCGTGCTCTGTCGATTGCTCCAGGTCAAACAACCAAGCGCAGTGTTGGCGCCGGGATAGGTCCCGCTCACCGGGCTGTTCAGCATGGTTTCACCGATCACGTAGTAATCTTCGACCGAGCGGTTCATCCAACTGGACTGGATGAGGCGCCCCATGTACTTGTAGGTACGGATAAGGTCGTTGTACCCGGACTTCGTAATATCGGCATGCACGTAGGGCGCACAGGCGTTCGGATTTAACCCGCAATCGTAAAAGCGCGACAAGGAACTGCCCCCGAAGATCGGGTCGGGCACCGCCGGCGCCGCCACCTTTCCGTAACAGGGATTGTCCGGCTCGTTATGCGTTGCGAGCCAATTCATCGTCTCCTGACTGCACCCGGCCAGATTGTTTCTGGCAAGGCCATAGTCGGTGTCGAAAAGCGGGCCCACATTCGAGGATGAAGGGCAGCCGTTGATTTTTGTGTCCGACAGGTACTCCGGATAGACCTGTGCCCACTGCACGTAAACGGAAGACCGCTTCGCGCCAAGGTCGACGGTATTGTTCGTATGATCCAGACTATTGTATGGAAAAATACCGCCTTTGCTCTCGTTTGAAAACATCTTGAACACAATGCCAAATTGCTTGAGATTATTCTGGCAACTGGCGCGGCGGGCGGCTTCACGCGCGCGGGCCAAAGCCGGAAGCAGGATGGCCGCAAGGATTCCGATGATAGCTATAACAACGAGTAGTTCTATGAGGGTAAAGCCTCGCTTATTCGGTCTCATTCGTTCTCTCCCTTTTCGTTTTTCACGACATCATTCACCAGATGTCGCCGGTGTCCGCACTTCGGAAAAAGCACAGCCCTGAACCACTTCGTTTCACTGATATGATGAAACTCTCGCTACAGGATATTCGTCCAGTCCGTTCCCTCCACGTTGGGGTTCATTGATGTAAGAGCGTAAGCGACTCCCGAAAGCGCACCCCTTGGGGCTCTCTCCGAACCATGACATCCCCCGCGAACAGGCCTTGAACGTCCACGTGAGGAAGGCATCTGATGAACCCCCCGAGATTCTCTATCATCCTTCCCTTGCTGACGGCGTCGAAATCTTCGTTTCGATCGGTCATCATGGAATGTGACGCGGCCCCGGATGAGCCTTTTCCTATTTTCAACGAACTCCGCCAGCCTGTATATCAGGGATATCATGATTGTGGATTTCGAAAACTTGAAAATAGTTGGGAGGATTCCTTGAGCGTGCCGGCAGGTGGCTTCGCCCCCACTTGCCCTGTACCCCATCAGAGAAAATCCAGTGCGGTCTGCGACGGTGCACGGGGCAAGCTGGAAAGAGGTAGATCGCGAATTCGAGTGATACTCGACGGGCAGAACTTACCCGTCGAAGGCAGCGAAGTGGAATCTTAACCTGTTTCTGTACAAGCGTTTACGCCATAAGAAGACGCAGAGTGCCAGAGCGCATGCTGCCCGCTTATCAGAACTCAAGAGCGGTGTCGGTTGAAAGTGCGGGACTTACACCCCGGAATCACGGTTCAACGGTCGAAAATTCCCCGAGGATCTTGGCGGTGTCCAAATGGCCCCAGTCTATCGCGGTTGCCTGGGGGCGATTGCCATCCGAATCCACAGCGAGCGGATCGGCACCGTTCTCCAGCAGATACGTCACGATGGCGTTGTGACCGTGTGCGGCGGCAAAATGCAGGGGTGTCTTGCAATCCGCGTTGCAGACGTTGGCGAGCGTGGCGTCGGATGTGACAAGCGCCTCGACCCTGCCCAGGTTTCCCGAGATGGTGGCTTCGATGATCTGCTGTTTGACCGGCAAGCTTGACAGATCAATCGCCGGCGCGTTGTCCCCCTTGGTCGACGGTTCGGGGCAGCCAGGAAGCAGAGCCCCTGCACACCCCGCCAGGAACAAGATGAAAACGCATCTGCGTACTGCAACCATTGAGCGAAACCTCTTAAGTACTCGTTGAATCGGCAACCTGTCACCCTGGCGTTCCCGTGCTTCGGAGGGGCGGGCCAATTGAGAATCCCGACCTCTACAAAAGGTATACCTCCAGGCACAAAGTTCAGGCACCGCGTGTCAGGGCGCACCGATTCCGAGGGAGCTCAGGGAAAGTTGAGACCGCTCGCCCAGGCGCCTGTCGTGGCCATCTGCTTTGCAAAGAATTGATTGACGGGCCAGAATCGTCCGCCGCGGCTTCCCACACGCGCAAACTCGACGTGACCATCCATATACAAAATATTAGCGCCCGTAGGCACATGGTTAAATCGCGGGCCGTCTTTTGAATTCACCACTTGCCCATTATAAGCGATAGCTTCATCGTACGATACCACGATGTCAGATCGGGCGTCTGCCGAAGCGTCCGGGTTGTTGACGTCGGTGGTGACCAGGCGCTCGACCCCTTCCTTCAGGCGCATGATCGTAAACGACCCCTGGCTGCTGCCTATTGGGAAGGGATAAGTAAAACTCCCGGCGTTTCGGTTTCCCCACTGCATGTGGGTGCCGCTGGTCGTGGCGCCGGGATAGGGAAGTTCGGGGGCATTGAGGAACGTGGAGCCGACGGCATAAAAGTCATCAGCGGATTTCGACATCCAATGAGGGTCGATGAAAAAACCAAAGTACTTGTAGGAACGGACGAGGTCGGTGTAGCCAAACTTCGCCATGTCGGCATGAACATAGGGGGCACAGGCACCGACATCGAGGCTGCAATCAAAGTACAGCGACGATGATTGGCCTCGGATGGAATCAAAGGTTTCGGGGGCCGCCCGCTTTCCGTAGCACGGGTTGTCCGTTTCCTGGTTCGTGACGTTTGCCCACGCCACCATGGCAGCGCCGCAGCCAGCGAGGCTGTTGCGAGGAATTGAGTAGTCCGTGGCGGCCATCTTGGGGTATTGAATGGAAGACGGACATCCGTTCGGTCGAGCATCCGCCAGGTATTCCGGATAGATTTGCCACCACCCGACGTAGACCGACATCCGCGTATTGGAAATCGGGACGTCTTTCGCGCTGATGTGGAGGGAGTTCAATGGAAACAGGCCGCTGTTCTCCTTCGCGAACATCTTGAAAACGACGCCCCACTGCTTCAGGTTGCTCTGACAGGATGACCGACGTGCCGCCTCGCGCGCACGGGCCAGGGCGGGAAGCAGGATGGCCGCAAGAAGGCCAATGAGCGCCATGAGGACCAGCAGTTCGACGAACGTGAACCCTCGGCGGCCTAGTCTCCTCATTGCACTCTCCCTTTCTCGATACGCTCGACCTCCAGAAGTATAGCACCCGACTCCCGAGCCTTCCACAGCCTCCAGACAGGTCTCACCTTGGGGCCCTTCTTCCCTTCTGACGGGATGGCCCGCGTGTCGCACGTGCTTCGTGGCTATGTCCACACCCTCGCGCCGGGAAATGGCACATATCCCGCCGGAATACGGTCTTCGTGCCACATCAGAACGCCACAGCATTATCGACGATCCTGGTGCATTTCCCTATCGGCCAAGCCATGATTATGACCATGGAAAAACCTGATTGTATCCATGCGGATGTCAGGAGACCGCCCACGTGTGGCCCCGGCGCAGATTGTATAGACGGTGAAATCCTTGTCATTCAAGCGACGTAATTCCTTCCCGAATGGCGAACTTCACAAGGTCGGCGATGGTCTTGATGCCCAGTTTCGCCATGATGTGGGCCCGGTGGGTTTCTATCGTGTTAGCGCTGATGTGCAGCGCTTCCGCGATTTTCCTGGTACTGTGTCCTTCCGCCAGGAGCTGCAAAACTTCGCGCTCGCGTGGGCTGAGTGCGGCATGCTGCTCCGGCGCCGCTTCCGTCAACTGCCGGACATAATCGCTCACCACGGTATCAGCGATATCGCCACTGACGTAGTGCTTGTTGTTCATCACTGTTCGCGTAGCTTGAATGACTTCATCAAAAGCGCTCGCCTTGAGAAGATAGCCCACCGCGCCGGCCCGGAGCATGCCCGTTACAAAGCGCTTGTCGGAATGCATCGACAACGCAATCACGCGTGCTTCCGGAACGTTTGCGCGGATCTGGGAGGTAGCCTCGATACCGTTCAGGTCCGGCATCGCGATGTCCATGATGATGATATCCGGTTTGAGCTGGGTAGCCATGCGTACCGCCACCCGGCCGGTTTCGGCGTCCCCCACCACTTCCAGATCGTCATGCTTCTCAATCATGGAGCGAAGTCCTTCGCGAAAGACTTCATGGTCGTCGGCAAGCAAGATTCTAGTCTTCATCCTGGGCACTTCCTGTTTCCGCGCCGGCATCGCTCAACGGTGCACAAAAGCTAACCCGGGTACCTCGACCGCACTCAGATTCTGTCCGAATGGATCCATGAAGATTCTCCAGGCGCTCCCGAACACAGAACATGCCAAACCCTCCATCTTTGCGTTTCATATCAGTCAGGTCGGCAACATCGAAGCCCACGCCGTTATCTTGAATGACGATCCACAGCCTCGCGTCTTCCGCACGGACGGAGACCGAGACTTCTGAGGCCCTGGCGTGCTTGACGACATTGCGCAGCAATTCGCGCGTCACGTCGAAACAGACCGAGCGAATATCATTGCTCAACGGCTTGGGAAGCCCATCGTCAATCAGTCTAAAGTGGATTCCATCACTTTCACAAATCTTTTCCCCAAGCCATTCGATGGCGGGAATCAGCCCCAGCTCATAAAGGATTGGGAGACTTAACTCGAAGGTCAGCGTGTACGTGTCTTCGATGGCGCTTCCGAGCATCTTTTGAACAGTATCAATCTTCTGCCCGACGCCCTGGTCGTCAATTTCCGAGGCCAATTCGCTGAGTTTCATTTGCGTCGCTACCAGATCCTGGGCAACCTCGTCGTGGAGGTACATGGCGATTCGTTTCCGTTCGCGTTCCTCCGTGAGCGCGAGTTCCGAGGCAAGCGACCGAAGTCGTCGCTGATATTCCACGTGTCGCTTCTCGGCCTGCCTGCGCTCGGATACATCCATGAAGCTGGCCCGGATAATCTGGTGTTTCGCCGACGGCAATCTCGCCAGCCGTACCTCGCAGATCAAATGCGCTCCCGCACGATTCTGGAATGCCATTTCTATCACTTGCTCATCACCGGCCATTGCACGGTAACCGAGCGCGCGAATGCTTTCGGCTGGAGAAAGGCTCTCCAGTGAGAAGAGCGACTGGAATTGCTCCATCGTAGATCCCAGCAATTCGTGGCGGCTGCAGCCAAAGAGCTCTGTAGCCCTGGTGTTGGCATCAACCAGGCGATCCTGTTCGAGGTCGTACACCACAATGGCGTCGGGCGCCTTCTCGACCACCATGCGAAACCGTTCCTCGCTCTCCTGAAGCTCCTGGTGTGTATCGGCCAGTGCCAGTGCCTGTCGCCCATAGCGCGAAGCCAGCGCGCTCCCCATGAGGAATATAAACGCCAGAAAGGCATAGTGACTCAAGAGTACCAGCGATAGTACCGGGGGATTGACCAGGAGTGTCTGGAGCCAGGTGGCGAACATGCACACCAGGGAGACGGCCATGATCAATACTTCGGTCCGTTCGAGATTGCGTCGCCCGCGATAGATGACGAAAAGGCAATAGACGTAGGTGGCCAGCGTGCCCGCGAAACAAAGCGGGCTCCAAATGCTGGGCACGAAAACGGCCGAGACGTGGGGCTCACCGGCGGGGAACAGCCATACAAACAGGCCAACCACTTCGGAAGCCATCAGGGAATTCTCGGACAGAATATTGGCGACAAACAGCACGGCGAAGTAGGCAAGAAACAGTGTCGTGAAGTGCCGCGAGCTTACGCGCATGTGGCACGTGACGAACCACACAAAAGCCGGTTGTGCGATGAATAGCAGACAAAGATCCACTTTGAGGGCGAGCACATATCCGGCCACCGTTAAGGTCTCGTTCATGAATACCAAGGCGATCGTATGGCCCCCGACCGTCAGACAAATGATGCTGAACGCCAGCTTTTCCTTATCATGGCGCTGGTACCACCAGTCGAAAAGGTGGCTCACGCCTGTGGATAACGCGAAACCTGCCACCACAAGGGTAGAGCAAACGAACCACCCCAGCATCAGGGTCTTGTCAGCACCCTCCGGCAGGACTATGTCCACAACTAAAGACCTCCCTTGTATTCCATGGCAAGCGCGCAGCACCCCGCCGCCAAACAGGCAGGAATGGGCACGGGGCGTCTCATTCAAGTGGTCGTGGTCTCTCTTACCCTCGCGCAAAGCCCAGAACCGGGTAGAGCATCTCTCATCCGATTATGCGGACAGGACTCTTTGCCGAATTCGACTGTTGCACCGGCATTGCCGGGTTTCAAGAGCCCGAGTGCTCCTCGATGAGTAACGAGCTCGGGATTGTGTTCGCTGGTCTGGTATTACAATTACAAGTGTTAGGAATTGATTTGGAGAGTACATGGATTGGCATCAGGCAATCAAGAGGGCGAATGGGTTCATCAGCAAAATCTATTCCAAATGGATTGGGCGTGATTGGCCCAATCCCCGTGCGCCTTTTTCCTGGGGGCGGGAACTTTCGGGTATGCTTAATCCGATTTTCGGGCCAGGAAAGGAGCCAAAAGTAAAGCTAGAGTCGCACACTAAAGCATGTTGCTTTAGTCTTTAATGATTACTTTATGGTTGGCGGGGACCGGCAGCGGACGATTCAGTCCAGGTCATGGGTACAATCCGTCCAGTATCACCACAGCAACCTCCGACTTGGCTTCTCGACGAACTGTGTACTGTTTTCGGTCATGCTTGCCTATAGTGGACATTTGGCGGGGCTGTGTGGTCTTATAGTAAGGGGAGTGGCGGTTTCAAAAGCGACGCTTGGAATCTGATATGATTCGTAGCGTGACGGGAGGTAGCTTTGGAAATTGATTCCACGCATATTACGGATCCAGATGGGGGCACACCACCGAAGCCCGGGGAGGCCATTCAGCCTCCGACCAATGTCTCCTCCACGATAGCCGATGCCGACTCCATGCTCAATCGGAGACTTGGCAATTTCGAGATCATTGAGGTATTGGGGCGCGGTGGCTTTGGTGCTGTTTACAAGGCGCGCGATCTGAAGTTGGCTCGCTTTGTTGCCATCAAGTTTCTTCACAATCCGCTCGACGCGCGCCGGCGCACCCTGTTTGAAAGGGAAGCACGTGCACTGGCGGCGCTCTCAAAGGAGGCCGCCATTGTTGAGGTCTACGAGTGGGGCGAACTGGGGTCCCAGAGTTACATCGTTCTCGAATTCGTGGAGACGAGCGCCGAGAATCTGCTGAAGCAACATCCCAACGGACTTCCCGTTCTTAAGGCGCTCGGGATTGTCGCCGATTGCGCGGCGGCGCTCTCCGCAGCGCATAAAGCGGGAATTCTCCACCGGGACATCAAACCGGCCAACATACTCCTTGAAGCGGATAAAGGCTCCGCGAAATTGGCGGACTTCGGACTCGCGCATCTCTCCGAGGAAGAGGGTGAGTTCACCCTCGCTGGTGGTCTGAGCGGTTCCCCACCCTATATGTCGCCAGAGCAGGCTTCGGCAGGTTCCGTCGACAGCCGGAGCGACATTTTCTCCCTCGGCGTAACCATGTATGAGTTGCTCTGCGGAGATAGACCTTTTGTGGGAACGACCTCGGGGCAGATCATCGAAAAGATTCGCCGTAACGATCGCATACCACTTGGAGAACGCTGCCCGGGCCTTCCGGGCATTGTCGTGGATATTGTCGACAAAGCGACCGCGCACGATCCGGGAGACCGCTACCCTTCCGCAGAAGAATTCCTGGCGGAGCTGCGTACGGCCATTGGTGCGCTGGAAGGAAACGAGCAGATAGACACCAGGTCACGCCGCAGGGTTGTCCGCAAAGGTGGATCGCGGCGTCTATTGCTTGCGGGCTGCGCCCTGGCGCTTGCCCTAATTCTGCTATTACTGTCCGGGCAACTCGTTCAACGCTGGAATGTAACACCGGAGGGTGCGGCGATTGCGGATCCGAAGCAAGCCTATGCGCAGGCTCGCGAGGAAGTCGAAGCGGGCGACTTGGATTCCGCGCTGGCCTTGTTTAAGGCCTTGCAGCAGGCAGGGGTGACCGAGAACCGACTCCTGGTCGACGCCTATATCGACTTCATCGAAGAGCACAAGGGGGTTGCCCCATCCGAAGACACACTGGAACAGGCCCACCGTCTGGGAGAGAAGATCCGGGCCCGAGAATCGGATCCGGTGAAGTATGATGGATGGACGAGTCGCCCGCTTTCGTTTTTCCTATTGCCCCGGGAGCCCGAAAAGAGTAATTACCTTGAGCAAAATGGTGTCGCGCAGGTTTTCGATCAAGCGCTGGACGCCGCATTTCGAGCATCGTCCAGCATCGAGTACCTTGACCGAAAGAACATTCGCGCCTTGATCGCGGAGCAGACCTTGTCTGCCGATCTGAGCACGGAATCGGGCCGACTCCAACTGGGCAATTTTGTCGGCGCACGACTCATGGTGGCTGGAAGTTTCCTTCAGCTCACGCCCCAATCCAAGGAGCGGTTTCGTCTCGAAGTCACTGATGTGGAGACGACAAAGATTATTCCAGCCGCGTCTCTTGACGTGGACACCTTCCTCTCCGTCGATGACCTCCTCCTGGCGGCTGCGGATTCGCTCGTAGCGGCACTGGAACATGCCTACCCCGCGCAGGGCAGGATTTTTCGAGACAAGAACACGCTGGTATTGAACATTGGCCAGGACGTCGGTCTTCAGCAGGGACAGAGATTTGACGTCCGCCCTGATGTGGAAGGGCCGCCGCTTGAGGGCGTCGTCGTCGTGGTGAACGGATCTCCGGGACCATCGAGAACCATGGTGACGATTGAGGGAGCCGATCTTGAATCCGTGCCCGCGAATGCCGACGACGCCTGGTATGTGCGAAGACTTCAGGAGAGTGAGGTGCAATGAAATTGGGGGTAGCGACGGTTTGCGTCCAAAGAATCGCAGCAATTATGGCACTAGTCTGGATCGCTTCGGGATTCGGTGGCTGCGCAGGGACGGCCTTGAGGCTGGCCGGAACCAAGGATGCGAAAATTGTGGATGGCCCCTTCCGAGGCCGCTGGTGGAACTACTATGAGCGCGGTCGTGCCTACCAGCAACGCGGTGAATTTCCCGAAGCCGAACAGGACTTTCAAACCGCGATAATGGCCCGAAGCAGGGATGTCCTGTGGCCACGCACCTACGGAATGCACTTCATCCCGGAGTACTTTCCCCACCGTGAACTCGGCGTCAGTTTGTACTATCAGGGCGATCTGGAACGGGCCGTTGAGCACCTGCAAGCCAGCTTGGATCACCAGTTCTCCGCACGGGCCGCGCACTACTTCAAGCAGGCCCAGCAGCAACGCATCGCAGCGCTCGGCGACAAAGAACCACCATCGCTTGAGGTACGGATGGGTGAGAGCATCCTGAGCGACTCTCGGGTAGAGTTTTCCGCAGTCGCGCGGGACGACACCTTCGTTTCCGGCATCGAAGTGAACGGCGTACCCGTCGACATCCGCGTTATTGGCTCAGAAGTCGCCTTCTCGTACCCGGTTACGCTGTCGCCCGGATCAAACCATGTACATGTTCGGGTTGTGGACCTCGGAGGAAACGAGTTCGTCGATGACGTCACCCTGGAGACGGATCTGGACGGACCCGCCATCAGCTTCGACACACCGATTACGATTCCCGGTGTAGTTACGGGCCAGATTTACGATGCGTCGGGCGTGGCTTCGCTGGCGGTCGGCACCACCGAAGCCCGGCTCGTCGAGCAAGGTTCAGGGGTCTACAGCTTCGAAGTCTCGGTACTCTCCCAGTCCGCGCCGCTCAAGTTCGAGTCCCACGATACCCTGGGAAACAGAACCTACGGCGAGGCGCCTCTCCCGGCTGAGCACGTCGCCGACCCCGCGCCCGTTGCCCTTGCAAGCAATGACGCCAAGCACGCCGTGGAGCTCCTTTCGGGGGAGCGCATCGCCGCCTCGGTGGTGGCGGTTGAGCCTGTACGAATTCGATTGGACAACATTCCCGAAGGGGCCGCGTACTATCAGGATGAAATCATTGTGGCGTTGAATGCACGCTCGAAGGAGCCTATCAAGAGCATCGTGCTGCTCGGCGAAGAGATCGGTCTCGTGCCGGCACGGAACGATGTCTACATAACCCGGCGCGTGCGGCTCGATCCCGGGCCAAATACGCTGGAAGCGGTCGTAACGGACACGCAAGGCAATCAAGCGTCCGATGAGCGAAGTGTTCAACGGGACGCGAGCGAACTCGAGAACATGAAGAACAAGCTCGCCATAGCCATGATGCCGAAGTCTCTTCCTGCCGACACGCTTACGCAACATGTAGTCGGCGAGATGCACGGCAGACGGGGCTCGACTGCCGGCGGTTCCGGGAGCGAGCAGACCCTCGCCGATCGCTTTGCCATTGTAAACCGCGAGCAACTGGACACCGTTCTGCGGGAGCAAGTGTTGAGTGCGGAACTGGGCGCGACGGACCGCGCCCTCATCTTAAATCAACTGATTCCTTTCGAGGTCTTGCTGCTTTTTCAGGCAAATCTGGACAATGGAACTTTGGAAATAATAGCCGATGGTGTCAGTTCCGAGAAGGGTGTTTTTGTCACGGGTCGGGTTGACGTCGCGGGCGATGAGAAAGACGTGGACGAATTGCTCGATCAACTTGCGGTCAGGATTTTGCAGGAGTTTCCACGAGCCCAGGGGGAAGTTATCTCGTGGGACAGCCCGGAGCTCACCTCGACTCTCACAAAGGAACAAGGGGTACGTGAGAACCGAAAGTGTCTCGTCTATCGCTTGGAGGATGTAGTTCACAAAGGCGAGGTGATTGGCAGCAAGCCGGAGATTCTCGCGGAAGGCTTCATAACGAGCACGGGCAGTAAATTCTCAACGGCGGACCTGTTCAGTGTTTCGGGAGATGGGGAGCCCATGGCACTTGAACTTGGAGAGGGGGATTATGTTGTTCTCAAGTGATCACGCCCGCGTACTTTGGGGTACATGCCTCGTCGCCACCGTGATGGGGCAGTGTGCTTTCGCGCAGCCCAGCGATGACCTGAATATGTCCGTTTCCCCCTCCCCCATCGGCGCGGGGGCGCGGGCCGCCGGCATGGCCGATGCCTTCGTGGCCATCGCGGACGACGCCACGGCGGCCTCGTGGAATCCCGCCGGTCTGGTGCAACTTGAGCGCCCGGAGCTCTCCATCGTCGGGGCGTGGAACCGGGTTGTCGATGAGTTCTACGGGGCGCCCAGCGACCCCGAGTTTGAGGGACTCCACGATATAGAGAATCTCGAACTCAACTATCTGTCCCTGGTCTATCCCGTACCCTTCGTCGTGATGGACCGCAACATCACCGTGTCGCTGAATTACCAGCAGCGCTATGATTTCAGCCGGAAGTTTTCTTTCCGACGCAGCCAGCGATATCTCCTCTCACGAGCACCCTCGGTGCACAGCGTATATCAGCGGATAGATTTCGAGCAGTCCGGTGGTTTGTCCACGGTCAGTCCAGCAATCGCTTTCGAACTCACCCACCGTCTCTCCGTGGGCGCGTCGCTGAACCTCTGGCGGAGCACCCCCTTCAACGAAAACAGTTGGACGCAGCACCTCCGAAGCACCCAGTCCGAGATGTATTTCGGTGTTCCCGGCTTTAGATTTACCAATACCAGGGAGGACTACCGTAATTTCGAAGGTGAAAACATGACCCTGGGCCTCCTATGGGACGTGGACGACCGGTGGAAAGTGGGTTTGCGCTATGACACCGCCTTCACGGGCGATGTGGACTATTCCGGGCGAATCTCGCGCCACCGGAAGTTCCGTCCCCTTTCCGTGCAGAGCATTCGCGAAGATCGTCAGGTGAGATTTCCCGATTCCTTGGCCTTCGGCGCGAGCTACCGCGCCAATGACCGACTGACCCTGTCGCTCGACGTTACCCGGACAGACTGGCACGATTTCTATATGAAGGATTCCCAGGGGATCCGGCGTTCTCTTGTGGACGGTTCCAACGTAGATGCGCGCCTGAGCGCCACGGACCTGGAGCCCACCTACACCGTACGCCTTGGCGCGGAGTATATCTTTGTGCCGCGCCACCCGGAAGAGTCTCTGGAAAGACTCTGGACCTTGCGCGGTGGGCTTTTCTATGACGAAGAACCGGCGACGGGGGAAAAGAATTCCTGGTTAAAAGGCACGGGTGAACCCGATGCGTTCTATGGTTTCACGCTCGGCGTGGGCGTCCAGCTCTTTCAGCGCGTGAATATCGATATGGCGTATCAGTATCGCGCTGGCCTGGGTGTGAACAAGGATTTCGTGCGAGGAGTCAAAGATTTCGAAGAAGATTTCGACCAGCACCGCATCCTGCTGTCCACCGTCGTGTACTTTTGACCGCAAGGTTGGTTGGGCTTCACGTCCAGCGAGATCTGTTCGTGAACACCAGCGCGGCTTTCTGGTGGTCGTCTCTTCGGATGTCGACATTGAGGAGGGTTAGCTCAGGGTCTGTGTTCGGGTAGGATCCGCCTCTTCCAATTCAGCATTACCAGCGTCGCGACTCCAAGTATCCACAACTCTCCGAGCGCTCGACGAATACTTTCGGGGATGGTGCTTTTGCCTGCGGCACAACCGGTTTCGCCCTCGCCCTCACCCTCACCCTCACCCTCACCCTCACCCTCGCCCTCGCCCTCGCCTTCACCCTCGCCTTCACCCTCGCCTTCACCCTCGCCAACATGACTGGACAGCTCATCGCGTGTCAGGAGCCCGTCTCCGTTTGCGTCCAGAATACCGAACGCTTCTGCGGTCACCGTGCCAAACTCAGCGGTTATCTCGTCGAGTGTCAATGACCCATCGACGTCAACATCCAGTTCGCTAAACAGCAACAAGATCTCTTGAAAAGTCTCAGTCAATCCCTCGCCCTCACCCTCACCTTCACCCTCGCCTTCACCCTCGCCTTC
>JAEUWI010000033.1 GCA_016791475.1 Candidatus Hydrogenedentota bacterium | reverse complement strand
ACCCATGAGACCCATGAGACCCATGAGACCCATGAGACCCATGAGACCCATGAGACCCATGAGACCCATACAACCTCCAGACTCCCGCTGCTATCAAAACCTGCCGACCGCCGAATACAGTCGTTATAATGGTTGTCAGCCAACCTGCGGCGCGTGTTGCCGGGGCACGCGCTTGACTTGCGGCGGAGATCCGCCGATGATGGAGGGATGGTGAGTCCTTTCCCGTGTTCAGCGCCACCGCGCCCAGGGCCGTGCGGCGGCTTCCGGCGCGCCCTTTGTCTGGTCGGATTGCCAGCGGCGCTGCTGTGCCTTTTTTCCTCCACCATGTTCGCCGCGCCCTACGCCCCCGAGGCTCCCTATGGGGAGGCCTACCTCGCGGGCCGCTACGCCGAAGCCATCGAAATCGCCGAAGCGGCTTTCAGTGAGAAACTTGGCGTGGTACCGCCAGAGTGGATCGGGGACCACGCCGAACTCCTCTTTGTCGTCGGGCGCTACGACGAAGCCATCGCCGAGATGGGTGACGCCGTGCGCCGGGTATACGAGCCGGTCTATACCGTTCGACTCGCCGAAATGTACCGCGCCGTGGGCAAACCCGACGATGCGAATCAGGCGATTGAACTGGCCATTCAGCAGAGCCAGCGCGGTTACCGTCAGGAAAACAGCCGGGAGAATCTGCTGGCTATGGGCCGGGTTGCCAGACTTCAAGGGGAGAATCCCCGGCGCATCCTCCAGATCTATCAGGAGCGGCTGCTGGGACGCTTTCCGGACTTTGCGCCGGGCTTTGAGGCGGCGGGCGAGATCGCGCTGGAGGGCTACGGCTACGATCTGGCCGAAAAATATTTCCTGGGGGCGCTCAAACTCGACGAAACTCGCCAGACCGCCCTGGCGGGCCTCGCAGCCACCTACCACCAGGCGGGCGATCCCCGCTTCGAAGAAGTGCGCGCCAAACTCGAGGCCCTGAATCCAAATCACCCCCGCCTGCTGTGCCTCGTCATTGAGCGCCTGTTGACCGCCGGTGAAAGCGACGCCGCAACAGCCCAACTGGACAAACTGCTGGCCGTAAACCCCCTTCACTTCGAAGGGCTCGCCTGGCTGGCGGCGGCCGCCTTTCTCGACGGCGACACGGCCCAGCAGGAAGCGACCCTCGCGAAACTTGCCGAGCTCCGGCCGGGTAGCGCCGAAGGGCACCGCGTCGTCGCCGATCTGGCCGCGCGCCGCTATCGTTTTGACGAGGCGATCGCGCTACTCAGGGCCGGACTGCAACTCGAACCGGAAAATCGCCAGGCAAAGGCCGCGCTGGGCCTGAACCTTTTGCGAACGGGGGCGGACGCCACGGGGCGGGTCCTGCTCGAAGAAGTGTTCGCCGAGGACGCCTTCAATGTGCAGGTCTACAATATGCTCGAAGTCATGGACAGTCTGGATGGCTTTGCGACCCTGGCCTCCCCGGATTTCGAGTTGCGGTTACCGCCTCTGGAGGCTGCGGTCATGGGCGACGCCCTGAAGGAACTCCTGGGCGAGGCCCTGCAGCGCTATAGCGCGGAGTATGCGACCGAGGTGAAGCGCCCGGTGGCCGTGCAACTTTTTGACGACCACGACGAGTTCATGGTGCGCTCTGTGGGCCTGCCGGGCAATCCGGGGCATCTGGGCATCTGCTTCGGCAATCTCGTCACCCTCGATTCGCCGCGCGCACGACCGCCCCAGACGATGAACTGGCGCTCCGTGTTGTGGCACGAATTTGTCCATGTCATCACGCTGCAGAAGACAAAGAATCGTATCCCCCGCTGGCTCTCCGAGGGCATCTCGGTTTATGAAGAGGGCCAGCGCGACCCCGCCTGGGGCCAGCCCCTCGACCCGGAATTCGCGCCGCTGTTGAAAGAAGGCGCGTGGCCCGGCGTGGAATCGCTGGAGGCCCTTTTCGTGAGTCCCGAGACGCCCCTCCACCTGATGCTGGGCTATTACCTTGCGGGCGAGTTCGTGGATACCTATGTGGCGGCCTATGGCAAGCCGGCCCTGATCGCCGCGCTGGACGCCATCGGCGCGGGCACACCCGCCGAAGAAGCCCTGCTCGTTGCGGCGGGCACGGATCGCGCCGGACTCAATACGCGATTCGCGGAGCACCTGACCATCGCCTGTGCACCGCTGAAACATCTGGCCGTAACGCCGGCGCCCGAGGCCGCGGCAGCCTTGCCGGACCTGAGTGACGGCGCCTTTACGAAAGCGATGGACGCGGGCTTCGCAGCCCAAGCCGCCGGGGATGTGGATACGGCCATTGCGCAATTCGAGGCGGCGGCGGCGCTCTACCCCGCCTTCCCCGGCGAGGCCAATCCCCTGCGCCAACTGGCCCTGATCCAGGCCACCCGCGGCGATCCGGCGGCCTGGACTGCGGCGGTGAAAAGATTGCAGCAAGTGGACCCCACGGCCTACGACGAAACCCGGCCTCTGCTGTTGGCACTGGCGAAACAGGCCGATTGGCCTGCGGTGATCGAGCTCGGACAATGGTGCTTCGGGATCGACCCCTTCGATCTGGAGGTCCACGAAGCACGGCGCTCAGCCCAGGCCGCCCTCGGCGATCACGAGGGGTTGTTGAAAACCCTCGACATCCTGATGGCAATCGACCCTACAAAGGGCGACGACTTCCGGCTGGCAAAAGCGGCGCTGCTGCTCGATCTTTCCCGAAACGACGAAGCGCGGACGGTGCTGCTGGCCCTCCTTGAAGCGTACCCTGAATTCCGCGAGGCGCAGGAATTGTTGTTGCGCCTCCATGGCGAAGTAGAGGTGGCTTCCGATGAAGCTTCATAAACACAGTATTATCCTGCTCCTCTTGACCTGCCTGGCGACGCCGGTAGATCAGGCGTCGGGTCAGGGACGGGGCATGTGGCGGGACGAACCCGAAGCGGAAGCCAGCGTGGAGCCCTTCCCGGAAAATTGCTTCACCTTCTGCCGCATCCAGTACGACAGTTATTCCTCGCGCGGCTGGGGACGCCGGAAGTGGCAAACGGACTATCCCGAGTCCGACTACAATTTCACCTTGCGCCTCTCTCAGCTCACGAGCATCGAGGTAAACAAACATCCCGATGGCACGATCCGTCATGACATCGTACGTCTCGACCAGCCAGAACTGCGAAACTATCCCTTCATCTATATGATCGAGGTCGGCAACATCACCTTGTCCCAGTCGGAGCGGGACGGCTTGAAGAATTACCTCCTGCGGGGCGGTTTCCTTATGGTGGACGATTTCTGGGGAGAAGAGGAGTGGGCGAACTGGGTGTACGAGTTTGATCAGGTGCTGCCGCCGGAAGAGTATCCGCGCTTCGAGATACCCCTGGACCACCCCATCTACCACATGGTCTTCGACATCAAGGAAGTGCCCCAGGTGCCATCCATTAACAACTGGTACAGCACGGGCCTTACGTTTGAGCAATACGACGCCCAGACGCCCCACCTCTGGGGCGTGAATGACAAGGAAGGACGCCTGATGGCCGTGATCTGCCACAATACCGATCTCGGCGACGGCTGGGAGCGCGAAGGTGAAAATCAGGAATACTTCAAAGAATTCTCGGTTAAGAAGGCCTATCCCATGGGCATCAATATTGTCGTTTATGCCATGACCCACTGACGCGGCGGCACGGAAAGGATCGATGAATGGAAGCACCCCTGGAAGCAACGGACAAGCCGTTTGAACAGGCGGCACTGGAGAAACTGCGCCAGGGCAAGGCGGCGATGCTGGGCGAACTGCGCAAGGTGATCGTGGGTCAGGACGCGGCGGTGAATTCGCTGATGCGCGTGCTCTTCTCAGGCTCCCACGGACTCATCACCGGCCCGCCGGGACTCGCAAAGACCCTGTTGATCCGCACCGTCGCCCAGATCCTCGATCTGGACTTCAAGCGTATCCAGTTCACGCCGGACCTGATGCCCAGCGATATCACGGGCACGGAGTTGATCGAGGAAGACCGCAGCAGTGGCCGTCGCGAATTGCGCTTTGTGCCGGGGCCGGTCTTCACCAATGTGCTGCTTGCGGACGAGATCAATCGCACGCCGCCGAAGACCCAGGCGGCCCTGCTGGAGGCGATGGAAGAGAAGCAGGTGACGGTGGCGGGGCAATTGCGTCCGCTGAACAAGCCCTTTTTCGTTCTGGCGACACAGAACCCCATCGAACTCGAGGGTACCTATCCCCTGCCGGAGGCGCAGCTCGATCGCTTCATGTGCAGCATCAACATCAGCTATCTCTCGGAAGCGGAAGAACTCGCAGTGGTCACCCAGACCACCGCGCCGTCGGAGCATACGTTGAAGCCGGTGTTTTCCGGGCAGGACATGCTCGATTTTGCGCGGCTCGTTCGCATGGTTCCGATCGCGGAGCCCATTGCTTTGTACGCGGTGCGTCTCGTCCAGGCCAGCCGGCCCCTTTCGTCGGAAGCGCCTGATTTCGTCAAACAATGGGTGGGCTGGGGTGCGGGCACGCGCGGCAGCCAGTATCTCGTGCTCGCGGCCAAGGCGCGGGCCCTGCTGGAGGAACGTTTTCACGTTTCCGGCGATGATATCCGCGCCGTGGCCCACGAAGTGCTGCGCCACCGCATCCTGACCAATTTCCGCGCCGAGGCCGATCAGGTGCGGGTGGACGATGTGATCGACAAATTGATCGCCCATGTACCGAAGCCCTCGGGCGGATGAAGGACGAGATTGACCACGGAGTTCACGGAGGCACGGAGAAGAAAAACGAATAACGATTGTGGCGGAGACGATATCCAGGCAATGGGTGAAGAATCCCATAGTGGTTCGTCGGAGTACTATCGGCACGGTGTTTTTCTGATACACGGCAAATGCCATTCCGACCCGAAGGGCCACAACATATTAGCCCAGGGCAACGCCCTGGGAAACAAGGCGAAAAAAGAATAGCCTTGAAAGGGCGTAACAGTGTATTTTGCGACAACCGACTACCCTCGGGCGCACGAGGAAACGCATTCCGGCCCGAAGGGCCACAACATAATAGCCCAGGGCAACGCCCTGGGAAAACACGGCGAAAAAGAGAAGCCCTGAAAGGGCGAAACAGTGGGGTTCATGAACGATGCCGCAGTCGCTAGCCGTTAATCTGGTCCATTTGATCTACAGCACTAAGAATCGCGAGCCGCTACTGACTGCGGAAGTGCGGCCAACGCTGTTCGCCTATCAGGCCGGCATATTCAGGCAGTGGGATAGCCCTGCGGTTGTTATAGGCGGTGTTGAAGATCACGTGCATGCGCTTTTCTTGCTCTCGAAGAATCACACGCTGGTAAAGGTGATCGAAGAAGTTAAGAAGTCTTCTTCCAAGTGGATAAAGTCTGAAGGCCGGGCGTTCGAGAGCTTTCACTGGCAAAGTCGCTATGGCGCATTTTCGGTGAGCCCACCCCACGTGCCGCAGATTAGGGCATACATCGAGGGACAAGCCGAACACCATAAGGCGGAGACTTTCCAAGTGGAATTCAGGACATTTCTGGAACGATACAAGATCGCGTATGACGAGAAATACGTATGAGACTAAATCTTTGTTACGCCCTTTCAGGGCTTTGGGTGCTCTGTCCTGACAAACCCAGGGCGTTGCCCTGGGCTAATATGTTAAGCCCCTTTGGGGCGAGCGAACTACCGCGTGTGTCGAAGAAGTTCGTGCGTCGCCATACCCGTGCGCATGTCCAGTTGCCCTCTTTTCCGCGCTCTTCCGTGTATTCCGTGGTCAGATCTCTTGACGCTTCAACTGGCATGGAGCACCGCTCATGCCGTCCGTGATCCAGCGCAACATTTCGCCGGAGGATCTGGCGCAGGTAAGCGACCTGTGGCTCCTGGCCCAGACCCTGGTGGCCGGGCAGCAGCTTGGCCTGCATCGCAGTCCCCACTCCGGGGTCTCGGTGGAGTTCGCCCAGTACCGTCCCTACACCCAGGGCGATGATCCGCGCTTCGTGGACTGGCGGCGCTATGGCCGCACGGACCGGCTGCACATCAAGGAATTCCACGAAGAGACGAACATGCGCTGCACGCTTCTGCTGGACTGCAGCGCGTCCATGGGCTACGGCACCACGGCGCTGACCAAGTTTCGCTACGGTCAAATTCTCGCGGCGTCCCTGGCGTGGTTGTTGACACTTCAGCATGACGAAGTGGCGCTCGCGGCCTATGATGAATCCATCTGCGCCCACATCACCTTCCAGCGGCGCAGCCACCAGGTGCGGCGGCTCATCGCCGCGCTGGAGGGCCTCGCGCCGGGCGGTCAGACGGCCACGGGCGACGCCCTCGCCTGGGTGGGTGACGCCATGAGTTCACGGGGGATGGTCGTGCTGATCAGCGATCTCCTCCAACCCCTGCCGGTCGTGGAGACCCAGCTCCGCGCCTTGCGCGCGCGACGCCATGACGTGCTCGTTTTTCAGATTGCCGATATGGCGGAGGAAACCTTTCCCTTCTCGTCCGACGTTACGCTTCGGGATGCGGAGGGCCACGAAGAGCGACCCGCCGACCAGGAGCGGGTGCGCGATCAGTATCTGGCGAATCGCGCCGCCCACTTCGACCGCATTCGCGAGGTCTGCCTGGGTTACGAAATTGATTACGAACCCCTCCGCACGGACCGTCCGCTGGACCATGCACTACACCAGTTCCTGCACCGGCGCTCCCACGCGCTGATGACGTCGAGCAAACGGGCCATGGCTGGAGGAAAAGGCTGATGGGCCTTCTCATGCCCATACTGCTTGGCGGTCTGGCCCTCGCGGGACTACCGTGGATCATCCACCGCATCCGCAGGCCTGCAAACAATCCCACGCCCTTCAGCAGCCTCATGTTTCTGCCGGAGTCCGTGCCCCCGGTCCGCCACAAGAAGCAGATCGAGCATCCCTGGCTCATGGTGCTGCGCATGATCATACTCGGCCTTCTCGCCCTGGCCTTCGCCCGGCCCTATGTGCTGAGCGCCGTGGTGGCCACATCCAACCAGGAGGCCGAGCGATTGCATGTGCTGCTCGTGGACACTTCCCTGAGCACCACGGGCAGTGGCCAGTTCGAAAAGACCATGGCCGCCGCGCGTGCCCGCCTCGCGGAACTGGGCAACGAACCGGTTGGCGTGGTGACCTTTCAAGAGCGCGCCCAGGTGCTAGCACCGCTCGACGCCGCCGCCGGTACCGCTGCGAAAGCCCTTGATTCAATGACGGCCACCTTCGGTGCAACCAATTACCTCGCGGGCCTGAAAGCGGCGGAACAAATGCTGCTTCCCAACGACGAATCCACGGTGACCAAAGGAGAAGCGGAGCAGGAGCGAATCATTCACCTCGTCAGCGATTTGCAGCGGACCGGGCTGCCCGACGAACTGGGTCGCGAAAGCCTGGCCCGGGGCGTGTCGCTGCGACTCGTCCCCCTGTCCCCCCTTTCATCGAGTAATGCCGCTGTGGACGCGGTGGTGCTGGAGGCCCGGGCGCCGTCGACGCTGATCGCGCGGGTGCGCCTGCGCAACTACGGGACCGTGCGCATCGAAGGGCAGATCGAATACCGGCTGAATGACGCTCCGGCTGCAAGCCAGCCCATCACCCTTCAAGCCGAAAGTGGTGTAAACGTGTCTCTCTCCGCCGAGACGGATTTGAGTCAACCGGCTCAGGTCGAACTTCGACTGATCGCGGCGGACGGTCTAGTAGAAGACAATTCCGGGTACGCGGTCTATACACCCGACCCCGTGCGCGACATCGGTGTTGTTATTGATCCGGCGGCGAATCGCGCGCAACCGATCCCCTTTCTCGAAGCGGCCCTCGCCGAATCACAGCCGGTGCCGTGGCGATGGGCGCCCGTGAATCCGGCGGGACTCGCGGCGGTGACGGCGCCCGTTCTCGTAGTGCCCGGATGGTCGGCTCCGCCCGCCGACGCCGTCACGCAGCTTGCAGCTTACGTCGAGGGCGGCGGGCGGCTCCTGATGGTCCCCTCCAACCAGGGCTTTCCAACCGCCCTCACCGACGGGCTCTTGAAACCTGCAGGAGTCGAGGTAGCGGGTCCTCGTTACGACTCGTTGGACCCTTCGCGCTACGCGCTCCTTAGCTGGATCGACTTTTCCGACCCGGCGTTTCAGGCCTTTCGAAGCTCGGCCTACAGCGATTTTTCCATGTTGCGCTTCCAAAATTACTTTCCCATGCGCGTCGCCGGGGAATCGACCGTGCGGATCGCCGCGCGCCTCCAGGGGAACGACGAGATGGCCCCGGATCCCGCCATGATCGCCTTTGATCGGGGCGCGGGCCGTGTCGTGGCTTGGGCCTTCCCCCTGGACCCGGACTGGACGAACATCACCCGGACCCGGCGCTTTGTGCCCCTGCTTCACGAGACCGTGGCGCTGTTGCTTCCACCCCTCCCGCCCTTGCGCAGCCACCCGGCCTCCACGGCCGTAAGTGCGCCGCCCGTACTGGCGGCGACGGGACTGTATCTGCGGGCACCGGGCGGCACCGAGGCCCAGTCGTTTGACAGTTTTCCCAATCTCGACCGCGGATTCGCGCCGGGGTTCCTCCGGTGGCAATTAGAGGCCACAGGCACAACCGCACTGGTGGAGGCCGTCAACATTCAAACGGCGGAGAGCGATCTCCATGGTATGAATCCCGACGAATTCCTGCTGCGCCTTGGCGCCGCGCCGACTTCTACCGTGGCCGAGGCCCCCGCAAGCGGTCCGAAGGAGCCGGATATAACGCGCCAGGAATTTGGTTACCCGGTACTCATTCTTCTCGCAATAGCCTGCCTGTTGGAGACTGTCGTGGCGGCCTGGACCGGCCGCCGCGCCACCGTGGAGCAGCGAATATCATGACGCTATTCAGTCCAATGCTTCCGCCCCTCCTGGAGAAGGAGCTATTCCGCACGTTGGCGCGCTATCGCCGCCTCCGCCTGCTTCGGGCGTCGATGAAATTCTTCATCGTGCTGCTCCCGTCGTTATGCGCCACCGGCGGCTTCGCGTATTACTGGTTCTCCATCTCCCCTGCCGTTCTTGTCGCCGCGTTGGGCGGCCTGGCGGCGCTCATCGGGCTTTGGGCCTTCTGGCCTGTGCTTGCGCGCCCGGTATCCCTGCGCGAAATCGCCTCCTTCATTGACCGGCAACACCCTGACCTACAGGATCGTGTCCTGAGCGCCGTCGTACTTGCTGAAGCGGGCGATTCCGTTTCTTCCCCGTGGATGTTAGAACATTTCTTATCAGAGGCCCAGCAGCAGGTCAAGGGCGTGCCGCTGGACGATTTCATGCGTCCCTGGGAGCTTCGCTGCCTGGCTGGTGGCGTGGCGCTGTGCATTGCGCTTTGCCTCCTGGGCGCCCTGGGTGGCGCCTGGAAACTGGGCTTGATTCGCACCAGCAATGGCGCGGCGCAACTCGCCGACATCCGCTTCGACGTCAAGCCGGGTGATGCCGTAGTACAGCCCGGGGACAACCAGATCGTCTGGGTCACGACCCCCGATACGACGTCGGCCAAGTACATCTACTGGGAGCAGGGCGGCACGGAACAAAGGGCAGTGCTTCAGCCCAGCACGACGCCGGAAGTCTCTTACCACACGTTCTCCGCCATGGAAGAAAGTCTTCACTACCAAGTCCGCGTGGGCGCTGTGGAATCGGAGCGCTTCGAGATTCGCGTAAACCGTCCGCCTGCCGTGGAATCGGTCCTTGCGCGTTACGAATACCCCGCGTACCTCGGCCTGGAGGCCGCCAGCGTGCCCTACAGCGGCGAACTGGAGGGCGTGGAAGGGACGCGCGTGACCCTGCGCGTGGAAGCCAACAAGCCCCTCGAATCCGTGCGCCTCGTGCGGGAAACCGCAGATGAAATCGCCTTGCAGCCCGCCTCGGAAAACTTCTGGGAGACGACTTTCGAACTCACGGTGTCGGACACCTACCACCTCGCCCTGCGCGACGCCGAGGGGAATGAGAACCCCGACCCGGAGCGTTATGCCATTCGCGTCACTCCCGACAACCCGCCGGAGCTTCGGCTGAAATATCCGCGGGGCGACGCCAAAGTGCTGGCCCTGGAAGAGGTCCCCTTCGCGTTCGAAGTAGAAGATGACTACGGTATCGACGCATATGGCATCGAGTACACCCTGGCGGGTAAAGAACCGGTGCGTCTCGCGCTGAACACCCCCGGCCAGACGCTTCAGGAGGCGGCGGGCGAGCACCTGCTGGCGCTGGAGGCGCTGGGACTTGCCGAGGGCGACCTGATCACGTGGTCGGTGTGGGCCACCGACAAGAAACCGGGCCGGGCAGACTATGAGACCTCCGGCGACCCCTACTTTCTGGAAGTGCGCCCTTATACCCTCCGCTACCGCGAGCAGCTTTCGCAGGGGGGCGGCCAGGCGCCCGCCGGCGAAGGGGACGCAGCCATGGATCAGAAGAAGATCATCATCGCCCTGACGAACCTGCGCAAGACCGCGAAGACGATGAGCCAGGAACCCTACACTGAAAACCGGGACCGCATCGCCGAATCCCAGACGAAACTGAGGGATGAACTCGCGGCGGGCCTGGCGGAGGCCGACCCGAAGGAACAGC
The DNA here is from genome assembly GCA_016791475.1 of Candidatus Hydrogenedentota bacterium. Lineage (NCBI taxonomy): Bacteria > Pseudomonadati > Candidatus Hydrogenedentota > Candidatus Hydrogenedentota bacterium. Next base: position 76,267 of record JAEUWI010000033.1, on the reverse strand, counting down.
AGATCGGCGCCGAAGCCGTTGGATCGATGGAGGAGGTACTGAAGTCCCTGGGCGGCGCGGCGTGGCCGGAGCCGGAGGCGGCGCTGGGTGAGGGCCTCAAGTCGGCACAGAAAGCGTGGCAAGCCATGCTCAAGCTGGAGCCCGAACTCCGCGAAGTCTCCCGACAGCAGGGCGGCGGCGCCGGGGCCGGGGCTGCCCAGCAGGAGCTGGATGCGCTGGAGATGGGCCAGCGCAAGGACTATGTGGAAGAGGCCAGCACGGGCGCGGCGCAGAGCGAGGCGGTCCGGAATGCACTGGACGATCTGGCCCGCCGCCAGGAACTCCTGAATCAGGACCTGGGCAAGCTCATCTCGGAAGACGATCAGACGAAGGCCGAAGAGGAAAAGAAACGCCAACTGGAGCGCCTGAAGGAAGAGCAGCAGCGCCAGATGGAGCGATTGGACGAGATTCGCAATCAGGTGGCCTCGAGCGATATGAAATCGGCCCAGCGTGATGCCACCAAGGCCACGCTGGATCAGGCGCGCGAAGCCATGGAGCGCAGCATGGAGTCGGTTCGGGAAGAGGCCCTGCAGGAGGCCCGCGCATCGGGCAGCCGCGCCGCGCAGAATCTGGTCGATGCCGAGAGCGCGCTGGAGCAATTGACGCGGGACGGCGCGCGGGAGCGCTTCGCGGGACTGGAAGAGAAGGTTAAGTCCCTGCAGGAACGTCAGGCTGCCATTCAGGAGGAGACGAAGTCTCTGAAGGAAGCACAGTCCGCGCCGGGCGTGGAGGGCCACGATGACTGGGAGAATCGCACGGAAAGTTTGAAGCAAGAAAAAGCCGCCATGGCCGGGGCGACGAAGGAAATGCTGGAAGGCGCAGGCGGTCTCTCCGATCAACTCCGGGAGAATCAGGAGCTGCTCTCGCGGAAGCTGGGCGACTGGGTGCGTCGCACGAGCCGCACCGGTGTGGTGGAGGATATGGAAGAAGGACTTCCCCTCGTGGAGTACGGTGTGTGGGATGCGGCGGAGCGCCAGGAGGGTCAGGTCAAGACCAAAATTGATGAGGCGGCGCGGACGCTGGAAGACTTGAAGCAATACCTGCCCGGCGCCTCGGACGATGCCATGGCGCGCGCGCTGGAAATGCTGTCGGGCCTTGAAGGCGAGAAGGGTAGTGAACCAACTGCGGGCGAGGACAACGCAACGGATAAGGCGTCCGAAGCGCAGCCGGGCGAAGGCGCGGGTGCTTCGCCTGAGTCGCAAGCGGGTCCGTCTCCATCCGAGGGTGAAACTCCGGGTTCCGTAGGTGAAGGCTCGGCGCCCCAACCCGGCGGCACATCGGGCGGCGGCACGGGCGGTGGTGATGAAGGCGCCATGGCGGGGGGCACGCCCATGAATGATTTCTTCGACGGTGAAGCGCGGGCGTGGCGACCCGTTCTGCGTGATGCCGCCTCCCTGCTGCCCCGCGAATCCGGCATGCGCCAGTCGCTGGAGCAGGTGGAAATGGATCTCGGACGCCTGCAGCGCGAATATGATCAAAGCAAAAAGCTCCCGGAATTGAGCGAGTTCGAGCAGATTGTTCGCCGTCCCCTCCTGGACACCATCGCGACACTGGAAGAGGTTGTTCGGGCGAAGGCCGCGGGCGAAGCGTCCTGGCTGGAAGACGAAGGGGCCATCCCCGAGCAGTATGTCGACCGCGTGGCGGAGTATTTCCGTCTCCTGGCCGAAGAACCGGCGAAGCCATAGGCGGGGGACGCGATCTTGGATCTTACTTTGGGTGGAAGCTGGATAGAATGGGGCGCGCGCTGGGGCGTGGCGTCGGCGCTTGCCGTGCTCCTGCTCACCGCCCTCGCGGGCGCATGGTGGTGGAAGCGGTTCCTTTCCCGCCTCTCCCCCCTGCGGCGTCGCGGTTTGCTGTCGCTGCGCGTGGCGGTTGTCGCCCTGCTCGTCTTCCTGCTTTTCCAGCCTGTGCTGGTGCGGCCCATTGCCGTCAAGTCGGAGCAGGTGGTTGCCGTGCTGCACGACGATTCACGCAGCATGGGCGTGCGCGATGGATCGGGCCGATCCCGGGCCGAACGATTGAAAGATGCCTTGATGTCGAATTCGAGCAGCTTTGATGAGGCCCTCCGCAGTCGGTTCCATGTGATGGAGTATGCCTTCGGCGCGGGCCTGCGCCCGATCCGCGCACGGGAAGAACTCTCACGAGAAGCGCCCGAAACCCGAATCGTCCCCGCCGTGCTCGATGCCGCCGATGAATTGAAGCATCTGGAATTATCCGCCGTGGTTCTGCTCTCCGACGGCGCCCAGCAGGATCCCCTGGACGATGAAATGCGCGCAGCCCTGGCGGCGTCGGGAGTACCGGTCTACGCGGTGGGCGTAGGAGAAGAGGAGTGGCGCGACCTCGCCCTGGGCGAAGTGGCCTTGAGCCGGAGTTTCTTCGACGATGCGCCCGCACGGATTACGGCTCAGTTCACCGCCACCGGCCTGGCGGGAGAAACCGTCGTGGCTGAAGTCCTGCAGGGCGGAACCCTTCTTGCCAGTTTGGAACGCGACCTTGACGGCAACGACGTGGATCAACAAGTGCAACTGGACGTGGTCCCCGGCACACGGGATTGGCTCGAGTTCACCGTGCGCCTTCGCTTGAAAGGCGGAGAAGCCAACGCGGTCTCCCGTGAGTTCGTAGTGGACAACAACGAAGCGTCCGTCCTGCTCGATCACCGTCAAAAGGATTTCCGAATCCTCTATTTCACGGGCCGCCCCAATTGGCAGTACAAGTTCGTGCGCCAAGCCCTGGCGGGCGATCCGGAATTGCGCCTGTCCAGCCTGATACGTGTCTCCGGTGCGGAGAAGAACTTTGTCTTCCAGGGTCGGGACAGCAGCCTGGGCAATCCCCTGTTTGAAGGCTTCAAGGAGGAGGAGGAACTGCCGCGCTACGACGAGGCGGTCTTCCTGCGCATGGGGCTCGCGGAAGGCGAACTGTCCGATGGCTATCCCGTGACGCCTGAAGCCCTCTATCCCTTTCACTTTATTATCTGGTCGGATATCGAAGCCGACTTCTTCGCGCCGGTCCAGTTCCGGCTTACCCGGGATGCCGTGGCGGAGCGGGGCGCATCCTTTCTCATGCTGGGCGGACCCCACACGTTGGGGAACAATAGCTACGCGGGATCCATCATCGAGTCCATGCTGCCCGTAATGCCGGGCGCCGCAGCGAGCAGCGCGTCATTGGCCGCAAAGGTCTTTGCAAGTCCCGAGGGATTCCTCACGGGAATCTGGGCGCTGAACGCGGAGAACCAGGAAAACGATGCGGCGTGGGCGGCCCTGCCCCCGCTGCCGGGCTACGATACATTGTCCTCCCCGCGCATCGGCGCTTCCGTGCTGGCCACCGCCGAGGCCGACGTGGGCACGGAGCCCTTTCCTTTTCTCGTGCAGCATCGCTATGGCCGCGGCAAGAGCGCGGTGATTGCCACGGGAGAGACGTGGCCATGGCACATGCAGACGGGGGACGACAACAGCGACCATGAGCGACTCTGGCGCCAGCTTGTTCGCTCTCTGGCCAGCACCGTTCCCGATCCCGTGAGTCTGTCTACGGGCATGGAGCAAATCGTAGCCGGCAGCGAGACGTTGATGTCCTGGATAGTAAGAGACAAACTCTTCAAGCCGGTGGAGGGCGCAAGCCTGACGGCCACGGTACTGGGACCGGAGGGTGAAATTACCGTGCCTCTGTCGGAACGCCTGGATGCCCCCGGAACCTATGAGGGAGCCTTCACCCCCGCCCATCCGGGCAAGCATGGTGTCGTCCTCGAAGGCACGCATGCGGACGGCGAATCACAGACTCCGGTGGCGTCGGCGCTGCTGGTCGATTCGGACACGCGCGAAGCCCGGAACGCGCGATTCGATCCCGCGCTCCTGCAGTCCATCGCGCAAACAACCGGCGGTCGTTACTTCCCGCTGGCGAAACTCCAGGACGTGGCGAGGGCCATTACAGATGCGGATCGTGAACACGTGAGCGTGGAGCGTGTGCCGCTGTGGCACCACCCCGCATTTTATATGCTTCTCGCACTCCTGCTCTGTCTGGAGTGGACACTGCGACGCCGCTGGGGGCAGGCATGATGACGCATATTCGGATATATGGCCTGATCGCTTTTTTCCTGCTGCTCGCCCTGCCCGCCGGGGCCGCCCTGCACGTCTGCATCCTGCGCGGGGCGGGTGGTGAGCCCCGATACGATGAACGATTCCAGCAGTGGAGCGATCGCCTTGCCCGGGTTCTCGTGGAGCAGTGCGGGGTACAGAGCGACCATGTCCGTGCCTACCCACCGGACAGCGCCGCGCCGCCCCTCACCCGCGAATCCGCTGCAGCCGCCATGACCGCCCTCGGAACATCTTTGCAGCCGGACGACCTTCTAATGATCGTGCTCATCGGCCACGGCAGCCTGCAATTGGAACCCAAGTTCATCGTCTCGGGCACCGACATCAGCGCGATGGACGTCCATGGCTGGCTGGAAGCGATTCCGGCGTCACGGCAGTTGGTGATCAATACAGCTTCGGCCAGCGCGGCCTTTATCAACGCTCTGAGTCGCCCCGGACGCGTGATTGTGACCAGCACGCGGGACGGTGAGCAGCCGAACGCGACGGAATTCACGGAGCACCTCCTGCGGGTGCTGGAGGCGGGCCGGGGCGACCAGAATCGCGACGGACAACTGACGCTGTCCGAGCTGTGCGACGCCGCGTCCGCGGCAACCACCCAGTGGTACGAAAGCGAAGACTTTGTGACAACGGAGAATGCCCTCCTCGACGACAACGGCGACGCGCTGGGTTCGCGCCTGCCCCTGGACGTGGGTAACGCCGAGACGAAGGATGGCGCGCTGGCGAATTCCATCGTGCTTCGGAGCGACGCCGTGGAGGCCGGGGCGGATCCGGCCCGGCTCGCCGTCTATCGCGACGCTATCGCCGCGGTGGAGGCGTGGAAAAGGTCGAAAGGTACCGTGGAGGAAGCGCGGTACTGGGACACACTGGAATCCTTGTTGCTCGAGGCGGCGCGACTGAACCGCGAACTCCGCACGATACCTGCGCGGCCCGCGGCCACATCCTCGGCGCCCGATGGAGGCGAGCGATAGGGGGAAACAATGCACCGAGGCACGAGCCGGGGTAGAATTCATCCATGGACACTTCGAACTCTCATCAGGAGCCAACCGTAGAACCCGAGCGCTGGTCACGGCGTTCCATTCTCCTGTTATCCGTGCTGTATCTCTTTCTTGGGCTTGCCCTCTTTTCATGGCTGGCGCGCGTGGAGAACGAGGAAATACTCACCGGAAACTCATGCCCAAATAATCTCAAGCAATTGGGTCTCATAGTCCACATGTACACAAACGACCATGGGGACGTATTTCCCGAAATCTCGCCGAGACCTGGGGTGCTGGCGACCCGCGAGGATCACGACTATCCCGGGGTCTATCCAGAGTACCTCACCGATCTCACCATCCTCCGGTGCCCGAACATGAATTCGGAGCGTCCCCGCTCCCGCTGGTTCTGGGAAGCTCCGCCTCCGTCGCCAGCGCCGCTCGATACGGCATCGAACGACGAGTGCTACCTGTACCTCGGCTATGTGATCCCCGATCAAGAAACCCTGGAGCACTTTGCGGCGGCGTATCGCGCCCGTATCGCGTCGGGGAAGACATTCGACGAGGACCTCATCGTCACGAGCGACGGTGGGACCTCGCTGAGGATCCCGCGCTTGCGAACAGAAATTCCAAGCGTCACCGACTCCAAAGAAGCGCAGTATACGATTCCCGTGTTTATCGAGCGCTTCCCTAAAGGCCACATTCCGGGCGGTGCCAACGTGGCTTTTCTTGATGGTCACGTGGAGTGGATCAAGTGGGGCGAAAAGTGGCCGATGACACCGGAAGCGATGGAGGTGCTGTTGGCGCTGGATGGGCTGGGTGAGTAATAGGGAAGAACCATGCAAGAGCCGATTGTCGATAGCAGCGAAGCCACTCCGAGAAATCAAAGTCGGCTGGACTCCCTCTCGGAGGAAGGCTTTCTCTGGGCTTCTTATGCAGCCAGCTTTATCGGCGCGTATGTGTCCGGCCTCGCCGCATCGTATGGGTTGGCGGCGTGGGAGTTTTCGGCCGCTAGCACTATCAAACCTTGGGTGCTTGACACGCTGGCATTGCCGATCCGGCGATGGAACGGCTCCGTTTCCGTTTTTCTCGCCAATACGTTTTTCTGGCTGATCCCGCTCGCGACTTGTCTGGCGATTTCGACGATCTGGGTAAAGCCGATTGCGACATCGACTTCGCGCTCGCGCCTTACGCGTCTATCTGCGGCGACGACGGCGGGCGTTTTGGCATCCCTGGCACTCTTTGTTCTCTGGGCACGCTTCGAAGAGGGTAAACACGGAAAAGGGTATGGCAATGCGTTTTGCCAGCGAAATCTGCAACACGTGTCCTTGGCATTGCGAATGTATGCCAGTGATCGGCGCGACGGAATCTTTCCAGAACTCTGCAGCATCCCGGGAACTCTCGCCCCCAAAGATGGTTCGCTCATGCCCGAATATTTGAACGAGATCTCGGTGCTCCACTGCCCCGCATGGAACCTCAACAAGCGCTGGTATCAACCGCCCAAGCGGAAAAACGTCACGGTGGAGGATGATCGGAGCTACTTCTACCTCGGCTATCGAATTCCCGATCAGGCGACGCTGGAGCAATTCGCCGCCGCTTACCGGAAGCGTGCAGAGTCGGAAAAAACCTTCGATGCGGATTTGCCATTAGCGACAGGAGAAGGAATCATCCCACGCCTTCGGGACCGAGAGTCTACCGATCATGCCAGCCGCATCCCGATCATGATCGAACGCTACCCCAACGGACATGATCCGGCATCGGGAAATGTCCTCTATTTGGATGGGCATATCGAGCGACTAAAATGGGGCGAAAAATGGCCCATGACGGCGGAAGCGATGGAGGTGTTGCTGGCGCTGGATGCGCTGGGGGAAGATTGACTGGAATTTCCGAGATCTTTTTGTCCGATTAAAGAACCACTCCGGGTGCCACCTCAATCCCGCCCCAGCGGGTTTGGGTGCCTTGATCCACGACCACTTCAATCTATCGGCATCCGCTATGCGAGAGCATGGTTGGTTAGATTTAAGGGACCGCCCGATCACGTGCGGCAATCATTCAACTATTTCGTTCTTGAGTCCACAAAGTTTCCGTCAGGCCACGAAGAGGTAGCGGGATCTTCTCGCTCAGGGCACCCAAACCCGCTGAGGCGGGATTGAGGTGGCACCCCGCGACATCTCGCGCGTCGGGGTGGCGCGGCTCGGAATCAGTCCCCCCAGAAATCACAGGCGGGACGCCTGTGCCACATTCTTTGGAGAGTTTCAGCCCACCGTCAGGGTGAACCACCTGAGTACAGACACGCAGTCCTCGTAGCACCAGAAGGCACCATAGATTACCCCGTCGTCCAGCTTCACGAGGCAGGGGGCGCCGAAGCGGAGTACGGCGAAGTTGTTGGCCATGTTGCCGGTGTCGCCGATGAGTCCGGCCGCGCGCTGGCCCCAGATGGGCGTGGTCGTCTCGTTGATCCAGGTAGTGCCTTCCACACGGCTGAGGTTGGCCCAGAGGCCCGGTTCGTCGGTGCGGCGGTATACGCTGAGGATGCGGCCGTCATCGAGGGTGATGGGCGTCATGGTCTGGCCGTGGAGGCCAGTGGACATGGGCGCGGTCCAGGATTCACCGCCATCGCCGCTCAGGGCGTATTCATTGGGCCGATCTGCCTTCGCCACGTCGTCGTAGACCCAGGCGTTGGCCAGCAATTGCCCGTCTTTCAGGTCGATGATCTTGGATTCCCAGAAAAAGGTGCGGTTACCCGCCTCGTGCATCACGTCCATGTAGCTGGACCAGGTCTCGCCTTCGTCTTCCGAGACCCAACCCACCAGGTGGAGGCCGTTGGGACAATTGCCCGCCCAGTCGAACCACGTGGACGTGCTCCAGACCCAGCGACCATCGGGCAGGACGTTGATGGGGCTGCACAACTCGAACTCCGGACCCTCCAGCGGCGGCGTCTGGCGCACGGGCTCGCTCCAGGTCTTGCCGTAGTCCTCGGACCGCAGCATCAGGACCTCGCCCGGTGCGAAGCCCATGGTCTCGGGGTTGGCGAGGCCTTCGTCGGGCAGGTCGCGGCGATCCTGCCGCACCATCATGGCCACCACCTTGCCCTTGCCCAGCGCCGTGATGCGCGAAAAGTCCGACATCAGCGGGTGGGGCGGTCCGGGATAAATGGGGCCCTCGTGCACCCAGGTTTGGCCACGATCTGTCGAGCGGAATACATGGGTGCGGCAGTTGTGGGCCTCGAAAGCCTCACCGAGTACGCCGGTGCAGAGCAGGTCGCCGTTGTCCAGCGCCGCGAGGGACGGGAAATAGGCGTGGACGCTGCGCACGTGGGGCTTGGGGTTGCGGTAGATGAGGCCGGTGGATTGGACGTTGATCGATGACATTGAAGGGCTCCAAGGGGTTGTGGGGAGCATGATACAGCGGTCAATTGACGATTGACAATGAACAATGGACAACGGGAATCTGTGGACAGAGTGGACATTGGTCCCAAGTCCACTCCGGTCCACTTTGTCCACTCCGTCCACGCAAATAACAAGCCCGGCGATGCGGCCGGGCTTGTGCTGCGTGATTTCTCTGGAATTACTCGGCGGCCGTCTCTTCACCGGTCAGGGTGAGGCCCATGATGTTGTAGCCGCAGTCGACGTGGTGGGTCTCGCCGGTGACGCCGGAGGCCATATCCGAAAGCAGGTAAACCGTGCTCTTTGCGACGTCTTCGACGGTGGTGTTGCGGCGGAGCGGGGCGGTGTCGGCGTTGGCCTTGAGCATTTTGCGCATGCCGGCGATGGCGCTTGCGGAGAGGGTGCGAAGGGGGCCGGCGCTGACGCAGTTGACGCGGATGCCGACGGGCCCGAGGTCGTTGGCGAGATAGCGGCAGCTCGCTTCGAGGGCGGCCTTGGCGACGCCCATCATGTTGTAATTCGGCAGCACTTTCTCGGCGCCGTAGTAGGTCATGGCGACGACGCTGCCGCCGTTGGGCATGAGGGGCGCGGCCTCGCGGCACAGGGCCACGAGGGAATAGGCGGACACGTCCATGGCCAAGGCGAAATTCTTGCGGGGCGTCTGCACGAAGGGGTTTTTCAGGTCGTCGCGCTCGGCGAAGGCGATGGAATGGATCACGAAGTCAATCGTGCCCCACTTTTCCTTGATCTTCTCGAAGAAGGAGACGATCTCTTCATCTTTCGTCACGTCGCACTCGAGCACGTCGGAGCCGGGGATGGTTCCGGCGAGATCGCGCACGCGCTTTTCCAGCGGTCCGAGGTAGTTGAAAACAAGCTCGGCGCCCTGGGCGGCGCACTCCTGGGCGCAGGCCCAGGCGATCGATTTGTCGTTGGCCACGCCAAACACCAGGCCGCGCTTGCCGGCCAGCAGTCCATTTGCCATGATTCCTCCTTAAAGGTGGTTCTCGGGACTGACCGGAGCCAGCTTCCCGCAAGATTAAACAAGAAAGCACGACCCGGCGCAAACGGGCCGTGCGGGAGTGGCCGGAATCATACCACTCTCGGCGCGGACGATCCCACTTGTTACTCCTTCCTTTCAGGCCACCTCGTCCCGCAGCAGGCCGTAGAGCATATTGTCCGTAAACCGGCCATTCTTGAAATAACGTTCCCGTTGGCACCCCTCCAGCCGGAATCCCGCCTTTTCCAGAACCCGCCCCGAAGCCGGATTCCAGCCAAAGTGACCCGCCTCGAGTCGATGATAGTCGAGGTTGAAGAAAGCATGACGCACAATGGCGCGGAGCGCTTCGGTCATGACGCCCCCGCCCCAATGGGATTCACCAAGCCAGTAACCGATATCGGCGGTCCTGGCCAGCACATCGCCGTGCGCGCGTATACTAATCCCACCCACAGCCTCCCCTTCGATTTCGATGGCGAAATAATGGACGGGCCCGGTGTCCGCCGCTCGGGCGGACAGCCAGGCTTCCGCGTCGGATTCCGTATAGGGCGAGGGAAAAAGGTTGAACAAGTTGTGCGCGACGTTTGGGTTGTTGCCGTGACGCAGCAGCGCGGATTTGTCCTCTGGTCGCCAGGGGCGCAGCCGGAGGCGGGGCGTCTCAATTTCCACGATAAATTTCCTTTCGTCGGGTTGCGGATGGAAGGCCGATAACGTGGGGGAAATGATGCATACTTCGTGTATCGCCATAGAACCCGCTTGTCACCACCGGCCCCCTTTAACGTATACTCGGATCCGTCATGAAACCCTTTATCACCCTCGATTCCGTCACCTTGCGCGTCGGTGGCGCACTCGCCTTCTCCGAAACGACGTGGCGCATCCATGAAGGCGAACAATGGGTCGTCATTGGCCCGAACGGCGCTGGAAAGTCCGCACTGCTCGGCGCCTTCGACGGCCGCACGCCGGTGGTCAAGGGCGAAGTCTGGTATCACTTCGCCTGCGCCGATCCCGCCGAGAGCTATCCCATGGACGGCACGATCCCGGAGAACCGGATTGCCTGGGTGTCGCAGGAGGATCAGGCGGCCCTGGCCCGTTCCGGCGCGGAGTACCATCAAGCGCGCTGGAACGCCGCCGACGCCGACTTGGCCCCGAAGGTCGAGGAAACCCTTGTAAGACGGACCCAGGCCTCCCCTCGCGACATACGCGATGCCGCACGGCGTGCGGGTATCGAGCATCGTCTGAAGCACCCCCTTCCCGCCCTCTCCAACGGCGAACTCCGCCGGGTGCTGATTGCCGAGGCCCTGCTCCAGAAACCCCGCTTGATCATTCTCGATGATCCTTTCGCCGGCCTTGATACGGACGCACGAATCCGTCTGAGCGCCTTGCTGGAGGAACTGATCGCGCGCGGAATAGTTCTGGTCGTCGTGGTCCGTCGCCCCGAGGAAATACCGACCTCTACCACGCACCTTCTTCTGGTAGAGAATGGGCAGGTCGCACTCCAGGGCCCCATTGCCCGCCTGCGCGACCACCGCCGCTTGCGGTCGTTCTTTGCTTCGCCCCGCCCCCGAAAGAGTGCTCGTCAAAAAGTTTCATCGCGCGTCGGTGAGGAAGTCTTCTCCCTCCACCAGGTGACCGTCCGCTACGATCAGACCGTGGCCCTGCACCACGTATCCTGGAAAGTGCGCGCGGGCGAACGCTGGGCCTTGATGGGACCCAACGGCTCGGGCAAGAGCACGCTCCTCAGTCTGCTCACGGGAGACAATCCGCAAGCCTACAGCAATGACGTGCGGATATTTGGACGGCGGCGCGGCACGGGCGAGAGTATCTGGGACATCCGCGCGCGCATCGGGTGGCTTTCGCCCGAGTTGCAATGGCATTACCCCGCGGGTACCCCGGTGGCGCAGATAATCGCCTCGGGACTTTTTGACACCATCGGACTTCAGCGCGAACTGAGCGCAAGGCAGCGCCGGAGCGTGAAGGAATGGCTGGCGCGCTTTGATCTACCGCCGAAAGCGCCTTTTGGCACACTGGGCGCCGGAGCACAGCGGATGGCGCTGCTGGCGCGCGCGCTCATAAAATCGCCGGATCTGATACTGCTGGACGAGCCCTGCCAGGGTCTGGACGCCGAGCATCGAGGGGCCTTCCACCGGGCGCTGGGCGCGGCACTGGAAGGACACCCCTGCGCGCTGGTGTATATCACGCATCATGCCGAGGAATTGCCCCCGGTGGTTAATCGGCTATTGAGGCTCGAACGCGGTCGGGTGTTGGACTGAGTGGAGCACGGGCATCTTGTACGGAAACTGAAAAAATGTAATACTGGATCCCGGTTCGGACAGCGCCCGTTAACCCCATCACTTGAGGTATCAGTTCATGGAAGACAACAAGCTTTTAATCGGTGGTCTCATTATTATTGCCCTGGTCATCGCTATCCCCGTGCTTGGCCCCATGATCCGGGGCAATGGGTACGATCCCGTGGCAGACAGCCACAAGCTGGACAGCCTGAACAAAGCCGTGGCGGCCTACGCCCAGGCGAACAACCAGTACCCCCCGTCGCTTCACCATCTGGTGCCGAACTTTATCCCCCAGATTCCATTGAACTCGGTCAACCAGCAATTTCAGTATGACCCCCGCACCGGGATGGTGGTGAACCCGGCCGCTGTGGCCGCGCAGGCGGCGGAAGATAGGGCCGCGGGTGGGACACCGCGCAGGGGCGGTGGTGGCGGGCTGAGCCCGGCCACTGACGCGATGACGGGATTGAGTGTGTCGGAAGAATTGAAGTACTAGCGGGCGGGTGCGGCCTCGGGCGTGAAATCTTCGCCGGGATTTATGAACTGGTTGCTTTCGAACTGGTACTGGCGATCATGCAGATCGCGATAGCGCCCGTTCATCGCCATGAGTTCCGCGTGGGTCCCCTGCTCCACAATTTCGCCATGTTCCAGCACCAGAATCTGGTCGGCGCTGCGGATGGTCGAGAGTCGGTGGGCGATGACGAAGCTCGTGCGTCCACTCCGGAGGGACTTCAGCCCATCTTGAATATAGGCCTCGCTTTCGCTGTCGAGGCTTGAAGTTGCCTCATCCAGAATCAGGATCTTCGGGTCCGCCAGAATGGCCCGTGCGATGGCGATACGCTGACGCTGTCCACCCGAGAGCTTCACGCCCCGCTCGCCTACAATCGTGTCATAACCCTGCTCGAAACCCATGATGAACTCGTCGCAGTGGGCCAGTTTACTCACCCGCTGAATTTCATCCCGCGGCGCGTTGGGCCGGGAGAAGGCGATGTTCTCCGCGATGGTTCCGTCGAAGAGGAAGTTCTCCTGCAAGACCAGCCCCAGGTGGCTCCGGTAATCCCGCAATTTCAGTGCGGAGAGGTCCTTCCCGTCCACGGTAACGCGCCCCTGCTTTGGACGGTTGAAGGCCATCACCAAGCCGATGAGCGTGCTCTTGCCCGAGCCGCTGGAACCGACGAGGGCCGTGGTGGATCCGGCGGGCGCCTGAAACGATACCCCCTTTAGCACGGGCACGCCTTCATCGTATTCGAAGTGAACGCCTTCAAAGGCGATATCGCCGTTCACCGGGCCAGTGGCTTCGCGACTGGCGTCCTCGTCGTCTTCCGTAGCCATGCTGCGAATTTCGCGGATGCGGTCCAACCCGGCAAAAGCCTCGCTGAACTGGGTGGAAATGTTAGCAATCTGGACCAGCGGCATGACCACCATGGCGACAAAGGCGAGAAACATGAAAAGATCACCCGGTGTCATGGCTCCGGTGAGCACGAAGTGGCCGCCGAGCATGATCATCACCGTGGCGATGATGCCGATGAGGGCAGTGGATACGGAGGAAATGGCAGAGACACCGGTCACGGCGGCAGCCACATTTCGGAAGAGCCGGTGAATGCCCTTCGCGAAGATCAGGTCTTCGCGCCGCTCGGCGGTATAGCCTTTGACCACGCGCACGCCACCGAGGGATTCGGTGAGGCGACCGGTAACCTGGGCGTTGATCTCGCCCCGTTCGCGGAAGAGGGGACGCAGGCGGTTGAAGGCGAAGGCCATGGAAAAGCCAAAGGCCGCGAGGACCACGATGATCACCGCGGTGAGGATCCAGTTGAGCCAGAAGAGGATGCCCAGGGCGATGGCCGCACCGAAGACGCCGCCGCTGACCTGAACCAGTCCAGTGCCGATAAGGTTGCGGATGCCCTCGGCATCGGTCATGACGCGGGAAATCAGCACACCGGTCTTGGTGGAGTCGAAATACTGGACTGGCAGGCGCATGACGTGTTGCTGCACCTTCTTGCGCATGTCGGTGATGGCCTTCTGCGCCGCCACGCCCAGTACCTGAGAGAGGGCAAAGGTCGTGACCGCCTGAACGAGGCACGCCACGGCCACGGCAAGCCCCAGCACCTTGAGAAGCTGCCCCGGATCGCTGATGCCGAAGAGCGGCTGGGTGTGGGCGCCGGGTGCGAGGATATTGTCCACCAGATACTTCGTGCTGCCGGGTGCGACAAAGCCGCAAAGCCGGTTAATCACCACCAGCACCATGCCCAGCGCGATGCGTTTGCGATGGGACCAGATGATGGTCCTGGCTTCCGCCCAGGAACTCTTGAAATTGATGCCGCGCTTGGCCATGAGAAGGTGTCCTTCGGGGTAATACAGGGTACGGGACGCAATACGAGGAGAATTCGCGGGGAGCGGGATCCCGTGTTGCTGCCTGGGACGGTATTATACGGAAGCGGGGACCGTCCTGCACGCGGCACGATTCCGTATCGACAGCATAGCCCGATCATTGATGTTCACAGGGCCGGGGAGAACAACCGCGCGTGTGGGACCGTCCCCCGCTTTTAAAGAACGCAGGACGGGCCCGTTGGCGGGGACTTTTACTCCACCTTGCTTCAGGAACTACAATGGTGGTCTTTCCGCAGTAACTTGGGCCGTGACAGGACCCTCCACAGGAGTTCCCAATGCATACTATAACCATCCCGCGCGTCGCGCTTATTGTTTCGTTTCTTGTGCTCGCCGCCGGTGCGGCGGTAACACCAGCGGTGGCCAAGGATATGTCCGCTGGTGACCGGATCGTCGTGGCACAGGCCTCCGAGACAAGTACTCCGCCGGAGGCTCCCGCGATGGATCACGGGCGTGACGCGGCTGCCGATGCCCCGGCCATCCCGGATCCGAATCCGAAATTGAACAAGAAGCGCGCGGCATTCTGGGGTGTCACGTTCATGCTGGCCACGAGCCTTGCCTTCGCTGTTTTTGGCGTCTGGGCGATCAAGAAAACGCCCAAGTCGGGGCAACAGCGGCCGGAATAATTACCCCGAAAGTCTCCCGATGCGATCTGGCGTGTCTGTGGGCGGATCGCATACAATCCGAGTTTAATTTGTGCGCCGGGTGACCGGCGCGCCGGGTTGTCTGAGTTACCGGGAGAGCGTTGCGGATGTTGGCATTGAGACACTTTTTTCTTGGGGGGCTGGTGCTCCTCGGTTGCGCTGCGACGCCTGCGGGCGAATCCTGGCCTGAATTCCGCGGCCCCTTCGGCGATGGTCATGTGCAGGCCGCCGGCGACACCACGCCCACCGGCCTGCCGACGCACTGGAGTGAGGCGGAAAACGTCACCTGGAAGACGGCCATTCCGCTGAAGGGCTGGTCGACGCCGGTGGTGATGGATGGGCAGGTCTGGCTGACGACGGCGACGGAGGAGGGCACGGAGTATTACGTGATCTGCGTGGACGCGGCGACGGGCGCGATCCTGCACAACAAGAAGCTCTTCGAATCCGCCTCGCCCGAGCCCCTGGGCAACAATGTCAACTGCTACGCCTCCCCCTCCCCCGCTATCGAATCGGGCCGGGTCTATGTACATTTCGGCAGCTATGGAACGGCCTGCCTGGACACGAAAACGGCGGAGGTACTCTGGCAACGCACGGATCTCCCCTGCCGTCACTATCGCGGGCCGGGCTCTTCACCGATTCTCTTTGAAGACCTGTTGATTTTGACGTTTGACGGGATTGATCAGCAGTATGTCACCGCGCTGGATAAGCACACGGGCGTGACGAAGTGGCGGACCGACCGCACGCGAAAGTGGGAAGACTTTGAGCCGGATGGCTCGATCATTCGCGGCGGCGATTTGCGAAAGAGCTTCAGCACGCCGCTTATTGTGGAGCAGGGCGGCAAGCCGCTGATGCTGAGCGTGGGTTCCTCGGCGACCTATGGCTATGATCCACGCACGGGCCAGGAGCTCTGGAAAGTGGAGCAGATCGGCTTTACACCCTCGACGCGTCCGGTGTGGGACGGCGAGCGGATGTTCACGGCGCTGGGCTATGGCGCGACGGACCTCTGGGCCATTCGGACGGACGGCGCGGGCGATGTCTCCGGGACGCACGTAGCCTGGAAATATGTGGACAGGAGCATGCCGGAGACGCCCTCGCCCATTCTGGTTGACGGGCTGCTTTATGTGGTGAGCAATCGCGGGGAGGTGACCTGCTTTGAATCCGACTCGGGAACGGTGGTGTGGAGCGAGCGGATCGGCGGCAATTTCATCGCGTCGCCGATTCTGGCCGATGGGCTGCTGTATTTCGCCAGCTCCCAGGGCACGACAAAAATACTTCGCGCGGGCCGCAGCTTCGAGGTGGTGGCGGAGAACAAACTGGACGAAGGATTGATGGCTTCTCCGGCGGCCGCGGGCAAGGCGCTTTTTCTGCGCACACCGGGCTTCCTCTACCGCATTGAAAGCAAGTCATGAGCGCCGCTGCCGCACGCCGGATGCTCTGCCTGGCGGCGCTTGGAGCGACGCAACTTGCGGCGGCGGATCCGGCGGCCGTGGAGTTTTTCGAGAAGACTATTCGCCCCGTGCTGGTGGACCACTGCTACGAGTGCCACGGTGGCAATCCCGCAAAGATCAAGGGCGGATTGAACCTTACTTTTCGCGATGGGCTATTGAAGGGTGGTGATGGCGGCCCGGTGCTGGTGCCGGGCGATGCCGATGGCAGCCGCCTGATGACTGCGCTTCACTATGAGAACGCGGACTTGCAGATGCCGCCATCGGGACCGCTGGCGAAGGATGTGATCGCGAATTTCGCCACTTGGATCGCCCAAGGCGCTGCGGACCCGCGCGATACCCCTCCTTCGAGTCACGAACTTCAGGAGAACATGTCCTGGGAAAAGGTGCGCGAGCGGCGCATGACGTGGTGGAGTTTTCAGCCGGTCACAAACCCCGCGCCGCCCACGGTCAACGATGGAGCCTGGTCGGCCAATCCGATTGATGCGTTTATCAAACAGCGGCTCGATGAGGCCGGTGTGCCGGCCGCCGAGATTGCCGATTCAGAGACGCTCGCGCGACGTTTGTATTTCGTGTTGACGGGCCTGCCCCCCGCACCGGATGCTGTGGAGCGCTTTGTGGCCGAGGCGGCGGCGGATCGGCAGGCCGCCGTCGAATCCACGGTGGAAGAGCTACTGGCTTCTCCGGCCTATGGCGAGCGCTGGGGCCGCCACTGGATGGACTGGATGCGCTATTCCGAGACCCACGGCAGCGAAGGGGACCCGGCCGTTCCCCACGCATGGCGCTATCGGGACTATATCATTCGGGCGCTGAACGCCGACGTGCCCTATGACGATCTCGTTCGCGAGCACATCGCGGGTGACCGTGTGCCCGTGCCGCGCATCAATGAAGAACTCGGCATCAACGAGTCCGTCATCGGCAATGCCCAGTTTCGCTTCGTGCAGCACGGCTTCTCCCCCACGGATCCGCTGGATGAGCGCGTCCATGTGACGGATAACCAGGTGGACGTGATATCCAAAGCTTTTCTCGGCCTGACGGTCTCCTGCGCGCGCTGTCACGATCACAAGTTTGATCCGATCAGCCAGAAAGACTTCTACGCTCTCTACGGCATATTCGCGAGCACCCGCCCTGCCACGGTGACCATCGACACCCCCGCGCGCCAGGATGTGAACAAGGCGGCCCTCCAGGCGCAGAAGAATCAAATTCGCGCTGCGACGGCCACCGCGTGGATCGCGGCCACCGATCAGTTGCCCGCAAAGCTGCAAGCGCCCGTTGGTCCGTGGGCCGACGCCATCGCCAATGCAACCACAAATCTCGATCCGCTCCACGCGTGGCAGCGGCTGGGCAAAGCCGAGGACGGCGCGCTCCGGCGGGGATGGAACGAACTCGCGGCCCAGTGGCACGGCAGCCGGGGCGCACTGGAGCAACGGCGCGGCACGGCTTATCCGCTTCAATGGAATCTCGGGCAGGACGGCGCAAACTGGCAGCGCCATGGCAACGGCGTGGCGGCCACAGCCTCTGCTCCTGGAGAGTTTATTGTAGCTATCGGGGGAGACCGCGTCGTGGAGACGATTCTGCCCTCGGGCACCTATGGCAATCTCCTTTCGCAGAAGCACAGTGCGAATCTCGCTTCGCCCCGCTTCGATGTCGCGCAGAAGGCTCTCTATGTGCGCTTTGCGGGCAATGGCGACGCCCGCCACCGCTACGTGGTCCAGGATTATCCGCGGGATGGCACGATCTATCCGCTTACGAAACTTAATGGCGGTGATTGGCACTGGCAGCGCTGGGACATGGACTACTGGAAGGGCGACACGGCCCATCTGGAGATTTCCACCGCGATGGATCAGGCCGTGCTCGCGGAGCAGAAGCTGACGCCGTCGTGGTTTGGTATTTCTGAAGCCATTGCCGTGGACGAGGGTCAACCAGAACCCCGGGATGAGATGGCGGAGTTCGTCTCACCGCTGTTTGCAGTCGAGGGCGAACCCGACAACACAGGAGCGCTGGCCGATCGTTATCGGCTTTCGCTACGTGCGGCCATCGAGGCCTGGCGCGATGGTCGCATGAGCGATGAGCAGGCCCGCTACCTCAACTATTTCGTGCGGCGGGGATTATTGCCCAATACACTGGCGGAATTGCAGGAGCCTGGCGCACTTGTGGTGGAGTATCGCCGACTCGAAGGCGAAATACCCGTCCCAACGCGCGTGCCCGGCATGCTCGAAGGTGCGCCGGTGGCGCAGCCGCTGTATGTGCGTGGCAACCACAAGACGCCCGGTGAAATCGTGCCCCACCGCTTTCTGGAGGGTATCGACGCGACCCCTTACGACTCGAAGGACGCAGGGCGCCTGGCGCTGGCGGAGAGTATCTTGCGCGAGAACAATCCGCTCGCCGCACGCGTCATCGTGAACCGCCTCTGGCACTATACTTTCGGTCGCGGCATCGTCGCCACGACCGACAATTTCGGCAAGATGGGCGAACTGCCGACGCACCCCGAGCTCCTGGATTTCCTGGCGACGCGGATGCGCGAGGAAGATTGGTCCGTCAAAGCCATGCTGCGCCTGTTGGTCACATCGCGGACTTTTCAGCTCAGCGCGGCGCCTTCCAGCGAGGCGCGCGAGCGCGACCCGAACAATCTCCTGCTCTCCCATGCCCATGTGCGCAGGCTGGAAGCCGAGGCCATTCGCGATGCCATGCTCGCCACCTCGGGCCGCCTGGACGCAACGATTGGCGGTGAACCCGTCGGCGGCTGGGAGCCCCGGCGGAGCGTGTATGTTCGGGTCATACGAAACGGACTCGATCCGCTGTTGACCACCTTCGACTTTCCCACCCCCTTCACGACCCAGGGCCGGCGCGACAGCACAAACGTTCCCGCCCAGTCGCTCACGTTCATGAACGAACCCTTCGTCCGCATGCTGGCCGATGGACTTGCGAGCCGGGTACGGCAGGATGCTGCGCTGGCCGACGATGGTGCCCGGGCGGAAGCGATGTTTCGCCTCGTGACGGGTCGCTCACCGCAAGCGGAAGAGCGTGAGCGGATGCTGGCCTATGTCGCCACGGCGCAGACGCGTCCCGATGGCGCAGTGCTCGAGCCATCACTGAAAGCGCGGCTCAACGTAGCCGAAGACAGACTGGCCGATCACGAGCAAGCGGTCTCGGAAGCGGTAGCGAAGAAACTGTCGGAAGATCCGCGATTTTCGGAGATCCCCGAAGACCAGCGCAGCGCCAGGGCCAATCCGGGCTTGTGGCAGCAGCGCAATGAAGCCCAGGCCCAGCTCGACTACCTTCGCGGGCTGGCGGCCCCGGCGCAGCCCTGGGTGGAGCTCGCCCAGTCCCTCTTCAGTCTCAAAGAATTCATCTACCTGAGGTAAGCGCCATGAACCACGACCCACGCACCGCGACCATCTCCCGCCGTGAAATGCTGACCCGTTGCTCCACCGGCTTCGGGGCCCTGGCCCTGGCGGGATTGATGCGTCCCGCGATTGCGCTTCCCCACTATCAGCCCCGTGCGAAACACGTAATCTTCTGCTACATGTCGGGCGGCGTGTCTCATGTGGACAGCTTCGATCCCAAGCCCCGGCTCAATGCGGAGCATGGCAAGCCCATGCCGGTGAAGGTGGAGCGCACCCAGTTCAATCAGAACGGCAACATCTTCGGCTCGCCCTTTGAATTCAAACGCTACGGTCAGAGCGGCATGGAAGTGAGCAGTCTCTTTCCCCACATTGGCGCGTGCGCCGACGAGCTTGCGGTGGTCCGCTCGATGACCAGCGGCGTGAGCGAGCACGCCCAGGGCAATTACTTTTTTCACACCGGCTTCCCGTTCATGGGCCACCCGAGCGCCGGCGCCTGGATCAATTATGGCCTCGGGTCGGACGCGGACAATCTTCCGGGCTTCGTGGTGCTTCAAAGTGGCAACAGCACCGTGCCCCACGGGGGCGTTGGTCTATTCAGCAGCGGTTACCTTCCGGCGCAGACCCAGGGCTCCTTCCTGCAAGGCGACCAGCCCAGTGCGGTGCGCAATATCCAGCCGCTGGAGCTCGCGGGAAATCAGCGGGCCCGCCTGGATCTGGTGCGCGATCTGGACAAGCATTTCATAAGCAACCTCGGTGGCCAGCAGGATGTGGAGGCGGCCGTGGCCAACTATGAGACGGCCTTCCGCATGCAGGCCGCGGTGCCGGAGCTCTGCGATCTGAGCGGCGAGACACAGGCAACGAAGGACATGTACGGCCTCGACCACCCGAACGGCTCCACGGCGGCCTATGCGCGGCAGTGCCTGCTGGCGCGGCGCCTGGTGGAGCGGGGCGTGCGCTTCGTCGAGTTAAGTTGCCTGTCCCAGAACCCGCAGGATCCGCAGCGCGCCAATCCCTGGGACCAACACGGCAATCTGCAGGAGGGCCATTCGAGCATGGCGCTCCAGGTGGACCAGCCCATCGGCGCGCTACTGAAGGATTTGAAGGCCCGCGGCCTGCTGGACGAAACCCTCGTGGTGTGGGCGGGCGAGTTTGGCCGCACGCCCTTCTCGCAGGGCAGCAACGGCCGGGATCATAACCCCTACGGCTTCTCCATCTGGATGGCGGGCGGCGGCGTAAAGGGTGGCACGGTCCACGGCGCGACCGACGACTACGGGTACCATGTGGTGGAAAACCCGTGCACGGTCTATGACCTCTGGGCGACCGTACTCCACCTGCTGGGTCTGGATCACGAACGTCTGACCTATCGCAGTGGCGGGCGAGACTTCCGACTGACGGATGTACACGGAAACGTGATCCGGCCGATCATTGCGTAGGGACAGTTATTAAGAAAGCGCCAGCGGCCTTCGGACCGCTGGCGCTTTTCATAACGTCTATTGTCGATTCACGACTTCGCGTCGGCCACCAGGGCGGACTGCATGCGCTCCACGTCGCGCTTGACGAAGAAAACCATGCCGACGAGCAGGAGAACCGCGCCCAGCAGGTACACCACCGAGCCGAGGGCGATCGCGGTGCCGAGGCTGTACTTCTCCGCGAGTTTGCCGACGATGATGGGCGCGGTACCCGCGCCACCGAGCCAGCCGATGCAATTCATGAAGCCCGCGACGGAGCCGCGTGCTTCGGGCCGAACCACGTCAAAGACGGAGGCGAAAATGTTGGCGTCGTAGAGGCCCTTGAAGAAACCCCAGGCCGAGAGTGCCACCATGAGCCACAGGACCTCGGTGGTCATGCCGCAGAGCACGACGAAGGGCGCGCCGAGGAGGAGTCCGGCCATCTGCACGCCAATACGCCCGCGGGTTGTGGTCTTGCGGAACTTGTCGGCGAGGTAGCCGCCGAGGACCACGCTGACCATGCTGGCCAACTGCACGGACATCGTGGCGCCCAGCCCCGCCTCCGCGAGGCTGAATCCAAACTTCTCCGTGAGGTAGGAGGGCATCCAGATCAGCAGGATGGCCGCGACGAAATTGGCGCAAAGAAACGCACAGAGCAGGATTAGCACGGTCGGTGTGGTCGCGACGATATTGAGGAATTCAGCGAAGCTGACCTTGGCGGCAACGTGGGCGTCGTCCGCGCCGACATCTTTGAGGTCGGCCGCGCCGCGCCGGGGCTCGCGGAGTTTCTGCCAGAGGATGATGCCGAGCATGACGCCGAGCGAACCGAACACAACAAAGGACCAGCGCCAGCCAAAATGCTGACCGATCAGTCCGGAGAAGGCGCCGCCGGCAATGGAGCCGACATACACGCTGGTCTGGTGAATCGCCATGGCGCGGGAGCGGGTTTCCTTGCCGTGGTAGTCACTGGTTAGGGACATGGCCGCCGGGAAATAGAACGATTCGCCCAGGCCCTCGGCTGCCCGCCAGAACATGAGGTGGCTGAAAGTCTTGGAGCCGGCGGTCGCGATGCAGATCAAGCTCCAGGCGATGAGCCCGACGAGAATGGCGGTTTTTCTGCGCACGCGGTCCACGACGGCACCCGCAAAAGGAGCGGCGAGGCCGTATATCCAGGCGAAAGCCGCGCCAATATAACCGATTTGTTCATTGGTCAGGCTCATCTCCGCTTTGATCAACGGAAACACGGTGGTGATGGCCTGGCGGTCGGCGTAGTTGAAAAATGCCATGAACCACAGCATGCCGACGACCTGCCATTTGTAGTTCGGAGACACCTCTTGCGTGTCTTTCATGGTTTGGATTCCTGTTGGTTTGGGATTGATAAGGGCAATACACAGCGGGGGAGTGTAAGCAATTGCTCCCATGAGAATCCAATTAAAACGCGCATTCCACGCAAACCGCGCCACCAAAGATCACCCCGATCATCCCCCCGAAACCAACTGGAGCACCGTCATCCGGTCACCTTCCCGCAGTGCTATGTTCAAGCTTGGCAGCCACTTAACGCTCTGGTCGTTGTAGAGGAACATCACGTGGGGCCGAAGTCGCCCACCCTCTTCGTAGAGGTGTACTTTGAGCAGCGGATAGGCGATTAGGAGCGCATCGATGGCCCCCGCCACCGTCTCGGCCTCCACGTTGACCACCTTACGACCGTCGGCACAAGTGGCCAGAAGACCGGGCAGGGTAAAGGGTACGGAGACGACCGCCATGATTCAGGGCTCCCCATCCAGCACGGCAGCCCGGACACTGCTGATCCTCGGCAGACTGCACGGGATGGAGCGCCAGCTCTCGGCGCGGTCCAGGCTGTAAAAGAGCTGACCGCCGGAAGTACCAAAGTAGAGACCCGGCGCGTCGCAGGTGTCCATGACCATGGCATGGCGGAGGACGCCGCTGTAGCAGTTTTCCGGCAGGCCCTTTCTGAGGGGTTCCCAGTGATCTCCCCGGTCCCGGGTGCGATAGACCATGGGCAGGCCGTCTTTGAAGATCCGGTATTCGTCGGCCTCCTGGGGGATGATGTAAAGCGTACTGGCGTCGTGTGGATCGATGACCATGGGGAAGCCGAAGACCGAGGGGAGGCCGTTTTCAATACGTTCCCAGTGGTCGCCGCCGTCGGCGGTGCGCAGGACGCCCTGGTGGTTCTGTTGATAGATGCGGCTGGGAACCGCGGGGTCCTGCACGAGGGCGTGGACGCAGGAGCCAACGCACTTGTGGTTCTCTCCTTCGATGATGATGGGCATGCCCTCGTTGCGGGGCTCGAAAGTGGCGCCGCCATCGTCCGAGCGCAATACCCCTACGGCGGAAATTCCGACGAGGATTCGGTCGGGCCGGTCCTTGTCGAGCAGGATACTGTGAAGACACATCCCCCCCGCCCCGCCCATCCACTCGGCGCGGGTGGGATGTTCGGAAATAGCCGTGAGTTCTTCCCAATGCACGCCGCCGTCGCGCGAGACAAAGAGGCCCGCGTCGTCGGTGCCGGCGTAGAGGGTGCCTGGCTCGCTGTCGAGACCGGGCACGATGGTCCAGATGTTTTTGAGCTTGGAGGTGCTTTCCTTTCCGAAGGCGGGTCCGTGCTCCTGCTGCGCCCAGGTCCTGCCCCGATCGCGGGAAATCTGGATGGTTGGGCCATAGACATAGTGGCCGACGGCCGCGTACATGAGCCCGGTGCGCGGATCGATGGTGCAATAGTTTACCTTCCAACCCTTGAGGGCGGGCGGAAGGACTTCCCAGCGCTCCCGCGCACTATCCGAGAAGAGGAGAAAGAGCCCCTTCTCCGTGGAAACCATGAGGCACACGTTGGACATGGCGTCCCCTTTCGTGTTGAAACGTTCACTGGCCTGCAACCTCATACCAGCCTACCATGGCGATGGCGGGGTGTCCAGTGGCGATTGATCAACGAACGAGTCGAGGGACAATGGACAATGAAGGCTGGGCGACCGATGGGAAGGAATTTATGGGGCTTATGGGGCTTATGGGGCTTATGGGGCTTATGGGTCTTATGGGACTTATGGGGCGTATGGGACTTATGGGTCTTATGGGTCTTATGGGACTTATGGGGCGTATGGGACTTATGGGACTTATGGGGCAATGGGGCAATGGGGCCGTGCGATATGCGGTGAAACGTGGCTGTAGGCTCTCCGGACCGAATCGTTGTCAATTGTCAATTGTCAACTGTCAATTGTGAACTGCTATTGACAGCCCGAGTCCTGTTCCCGTATTCTTAGGGTGTTGGTTCGCGCCGGGATCTTGGGTTCCCGGCACGCTAAGAGGGAATCCGGTGTGAATCCGGAACTGCCCCGCAGCGGTAATCAGGAACGAAACGCGCAGCGGACTCTCTGGAGTCTGAAACAAAGGCACTGGCCCTGGCGATACAGGACTGGGAAGCCGCGCGGAGTAGGCCCCCCCCACGGGACGCGCCTGAAAGTCCGAAGACCTGCCAATCGCGTTTAACACTGGGTGTGCCATGCATCCGGGGCCCCGAGGGATGGGCGATTGGCGGAGCACCGCTATTTTTCATCCTCCCCCCCTCGTTCCCCTTCCGGCGCACTGTAACCGTTGCGTCGAACCGAAGGGTCTTCATGTCGCCTCGTTCATCCGAGATGGCGAATTTGCGCCGTATTTGCCGTCGCCTGCTCGCCCCACTGTCCGTTGCCATCTTTTTCATGATCGGCTTCTCCCCGCTTTGCCGTGCGGAAGACCCCTGGGCCGACGCGGTGCTTTCGGTGAACGCGATCAATCCGAATGCGGGATTTAATACGCCGGAGAAAGCCCTTGGGGCCCCGGTGGGCGGGGGCACCTTCGCGGCGAACAATGGCAGCCTGCATTCCATCGGAACACCCGGCGACGCTCCGGGCAGTTTCATTATTTTGAGCTTCGACACCCCGATCACCGATGACCCGGACAATCCCATGGGGCTGGACTTCATCGTCTATGGAAACGGCCACTGGGTGGGCGGTGATCCCTTGCGGAAGTTCTCGGAACCGGGCCTGATCGAGATCAGCGAAGACGCCAACGACAACGGCGCGGCCGACGACGCGTGGTACGTCATTCCCGGCAGTCGCGGGATCGCCGCAAATGTGTTGCCGGCCGGTATGGCGAACCCGAGCCCCGCCCTTTCCGGCTTTATCGTAAACCCGGAAACGGACGGCAGCGAGCACGACTGGGGCTATCTGGACCTTTCTCCCACGCAGCAGGAATATCTGGACAACTACGTGCGCCCCGATGACCCGCTGGCGGTGGGTCTCACGAAACGTAGTGGCGGCGGCGACGCCATAGACCTGGCCTGGGCCGTGGACGCTTTCGGACAGCCGGCGGGTTTAACGCAGTTTCATTTCATTCGGATTTCGTCCTTCGTGAATTTTCTGAACGGCCCGCTGGGTCAGATGACGCCGGAAATCGACGCGGTGGCGGATGTTGCGGCGGATGTGGACAGCGACGGCGACGGCATACTCGACGACTACGAGACGCGGGTATCCTTGACCGACCCCGAGCGACCGGAGAGCACGGTGTTGCCGCTGGAATTCCCCCGTGAGGAAGGCGACAACGACGCCGGGGAGTGGCTGGGTACCGCCACGGACGCGTCCGGCAATGTCCTGACTCTTTATTCCGCTGGACTGCGCGATGGCAGTCGCAATTTCAATTGCACCGTGGATATCGCCCTTTCCGAAGACCCTGGCGGCGAAATTCCAGGTCGGACGCGAAGCGCCCGTGTGGTGACTTTTTCCGCATCGGAGAGCGATTTCCGCGTTGCCCAGATTGAAGATGCCGAGTTCACCCTATCGTATAGCGATGACGATGTTGTCGGTTTGGACGAATCTGCGTTGGAACCGTTTCTTTATGTTGGCGACGGCACCTACTCCCAGGAAAGCCTGAGCAATATCGATCTTGACCGATCGCAACACAGGGTAATCTTTCGCAGTTCCGTTCCAGGAACCTTCGTACTTGCCGCCCCCGCCATAGCGGGTGAAGGCGAGGGCGAGGGCGAAGGCGAAGGCGAAGGTGAAGGTGAAGGTGAAGGTGAAGGTGAAGGTGAAGGTGAAGGTGGAGGTGAAGGTGAGGGTGAAGGTGAGGGTGAAGGTGAGGGTGAGGGTGAGGGTGAGGGTGAAGGTGAGGGTGAGGGTGAGGGTGAAGGTGAGGGTGAAGGCGAAGGCGAAGGCGAAGGTGAGGGTGAAGGTGAGGGCGAGGGCGAGGGCGAAGGTGAGGGTGAAGGTGAGGGTGAAGGCGAAGGCGAAGGCGAAGGCGAAGGCGAAGGTGAAGGTGAACGAAGTTTAGAGGAAATCGCAGAAGAGTTGTTGGCGAATTTCGCCGTTATTGACGGGAATGGAGATGGATTCTTGTCGCTGGAGGAACTCAGCGCCTTCGATCCGAGCATTACCAGACTGGCGGTTGTCGAAATGGGCGGGAACCTGGAAGACGGGATTTCTCGCGATGCGCTGGAAAACTACCTGAATCCAGAAGAGCCGGGCGGATGTGTTCCAGGTAAGCGGTCGACGCTGAACTCATTGCGCGAGGAAGTGGGAGACTGGTTGGTGCTGTCGATTTCGCTGGGCGTGCTCAGCGCGATTGTTCGTGTCCGAGGCGTGGATTGAGTGGAGGAATGGCCTCAGGGCTTTATTTTCCTGGGGACTTTGGGTTGACTGACTAAAGTTTCCAGGGCTGCGCGTGACGCCGCGTGCAGTCGGACCTCGCCGGCGATTTGTTCCCAGCGCAGGACCGAGGCGAGGGAGACGCCCAGTGTCTTCGCGAAGGCCTCCGGTGTCATGCCAAGTCGCTTGCGGAGTCGTTGTATAGCGGGGCCGGTGATGGGCTTCACACGCCTGGCGGGATTCCGGGGCGTCGGAGTCACTTTTCTTGCGGTTGCGACTGGCCGACTCCGTAATGATTTCGGGGCTACATTCTCTGTCGGCGGCGTCAGGTCCAGGGTGATGCCGAAGAGGCCGGAGAGTGCGCTGTCCGGTATTGCGTGCGTTGCTCTTGCGCTATCGGGAAGTGCGATGCTCGTGGAGATCAGCTCCTGCGGATCCACGCCCCGGAGTAGAAAAAGCAGGTCGGGCCGGGTGTCCAGGCGATTGCCCACTCCGTAGAGCACCGCCGCGAGATGCTTACAGAGGTCCGCCCAGTCGGGGCAGGAGCACTTGAGCTTTATCTCTGCGGGTTTGGGAAAGAGCCCTTCCGATTTGTCGGTGACGAGCCTCATGACCTCGTGAGAGAGTTCGCCGCGGAGCAGTTCGATGACAGAACCGATTCCACCCGCGGCTTTCTGGACGATGGCGTTCCAACGGTCCCTTGGGAGTGGCGTGATCGTTATCGAAATCTCATAGAGGTTTGATCCAGATACGATGGCATCGATGCGGCCCGACGAGATTTCCAGGTGACATATGGACCCGTTTCGGGCATAGGTCCGGCCCCTGGGCAGGCGATTCGAGTAGTCGGAGAAAGACTCCAGGTGGTCGCACCAGGCTTTTCCCCAGAAGCTCGTGGCCATGGCCCGGCCTTCCACCGAGACGGGTTGAGGCGTTTGCCCCTTCTTCAGCAGGCCCTTGATTTCCCTCTTGGCCTTGGCCCGGCGTTGAGCGACAGGGACGTACTTTCTCCAGAACGACATAGCTAAGCCTTTCCACACATGGGGGAAACTCAAATCGCGGCGCGGTTCACGTCAAGGCGTACAAGGTTCATAAGTTCATCGTTGGAAAGCTCGGTCAAATTAATCTCGCCGTCGTTCGACAATATCTCGGCGGAGAGCTGGCGCTTCTCTTCGATCAGCGCGTCGATACGCTCTTCGATGGTGCCCAGTGTCACGAACTTGTGAACCAGCACGTTCTTTCGCTGGCCGATGCGAAATGCCCGGTCCGTGGCCTGGTTTTCCACCGCGGGGTTCCACCAGCGGTCGAAATGTATCACGTGCGAGGCGGCGGTGAGGTTGAGACCGGTGCCACCGGCTTTGATGGACAGGATGAAGAAGGGCGGGCCGTCTTCCTCTTGGAATTGATCCACCAAGGCGCGCCGTTTCCCCACGCTGGTGCCCCCGTGAAGCGCCAGGCCGGGGCGACCGAAGAGGGAAGCCAGGTGATCGCCCAGCGCCGGAATGATCTCGCGAAACTGCGTAAATATAAGTACGCGCTCCTGACGTTCGGCGAGCTCTTCGCAGATCTCGGCCAGCCGCTGAAATTTACCGCTCGCTTTCGCGCTGTAGCCGCCATCGCCGGTGAGCTGACTCGGATGATTGCAGATCTGCTTCAGCCGCGTGAGGGTCTTAAGCACCAGGCCGCGACGGGCCATGCCGTCGGAGGACTCCAGCGCGTTGGCCATGGCGTTGACGGTGTGCTGATAGAGTTTAATCTGGAGGGGCGTCAAGTTGCAGAAACGCGACGTTTCCGTCTTGTCGGGAAGGTCCGAAATAATCGCCCGATCCGTCTTGAGTCGTCGCAGGATATAGGGATTCACCAGTTTGCGCAGGGGGGCGTAGTGGTCGTGCTCCCGCGCCTCCAGACTTTTGAGGAAGCCCTTGAACTGCGTTGCGGACCCCAGCAACCCCGGATTCAGAAAGTCGAAGAGGGACCAGAGGTCGCCCAGGCGGTTTTCGATGGGGGTGCCGGTGAGGGCTATGCGGCGTCCGCCGCGCAGCTTCTTGATCGCTTTGCTCTGGCGCGTGGCGGGGTTCTTGATGGCCTGCGCCTCGTCCAGGATGATCGTGTCCCATTCAAACTCCGACAGCCAGCCGAGCCGCGTCACCATGCCATAGGTGGTCATGACCAGATCGGTCCCCCGGAGGCGACCTTCCGGATCGTCCGAGATGGCGTCCATGGAATCCACTTCCATCTCCGAAGTATGAAGGATCGCCAGGCGGAGTGCGGGTGTAAAGCGGTTGGATTCGCTCTTCCAGTTCCCCAGGAGCGATGCGGGAACGACCAGCAGTGCGGGCGGGCGCTCCACCGTCGCGTCGCTCTTGCGGCGCACCAGCATGGCCGCGAGCACTTGCACCGTCTTTCCCAGGCCCATATCGTCGGCGAGGCAGGCGCCCAGGCCCAGTTCAGAGAGGAAGTGGAGCCAGTTCAAGCCATCGCGCTGGTAGGGGCGCAGTTCGCCCTTGAGGCCCGGCGGGCAACCCAAGTGCTCGAGATTGGCCGGGTCACGCAGGCCCGTCAGTATGCGGTGCATCGCCTCCCCCGCCGCCACGTGAACCCAGGGGCGCTCCTCCTCGGCGTGTTCGTCGGGGCGAAGGTCGCGCGAGGCGCCCGCGAGAAGACGCATGCCCTCGATAAAGTCGATGTGGCCATCCTGTGCTTCGCGCTCGATCACCTGCCAGTGGGCCAGCGCCTCACTCAATTTGGCCTTGCTTACTTCGATCCACTGTCCCCGAAGAAACACGAGTCCATCGCCCCCTTCCAGGAGCATGTCCACCTCGTCGCGCGTCAGGGCTTCGTCCCCCAGCGCGACTTCCATCTTGAAGTCCAGCACCGCCGATGCGCCCAGGGTGGTGCTGCGCTGTTCACCAATCGTAACCGCTATCTGGGGACGGGGCCGCTTCTTCCACCAGTTGGGCAGGCGCAGGGCAAGACCGCATTCTTCCAGGGTTTCCGCACTGAGGAGGAGCCGGTACGCCTCCGACGCGGTCCACGCCGTGGCGTGGTAGATAGCGCCTGAGTCCACCATCTCGCGAAGCCAGGGGCACGCCTTCGCCGCGCGCTCGACCGGCGTGAGCAGTTTGAGCAGGGCGCTTCGTTTATTGTCGCCGGCAAACTGCTCGAGGGCATTGCGCAGCGGCTGATGCTTGAGGGAGCCATCGGTGCTGAAGCCTTGGGCATAGGTGCTCAAAAAGGCGAAGGGACGCTCCGGATCGGCGGGATTCTCCGCCAGGTGAAAGCAAACCTGGCCCACCTGCCGCCATTTCGGGGCCCAGGCGTGCAGAAAGGCGTCCAGTCCATCATCCAGCGTGGACTGGTCCACCACCCAGCGATCCAGGGATTTCCAGATGCGCACGAGCATCCCGGGGGTAAGGTATTCGCCACCCACCATGGGAGGGGCGTTAATCGCGAGCGTCTCGGCGGTCTCCTGGTCCGGCGGCGGGACAGAACAGTCTCGGGCCGAGGGCGCCACATGGCACAGCGCCGTGAGGTACTGGCTGGCGAATTCCTGCCAGAATATCAGGGTAGGGTAGGGGCCCACGTCGTACTTTGCGGCGGCAAGAGAGAAAAGCCCTTCGCGCCAGTCGTGGGCGAAGTGCTTCTGCAGGGGGGCCAGGTGCTTCGCGTCGTCGTTCAGGGTCTGCCAGCGCAACTGGCCGCCGGGCGTAAGTCGAAGTTCATGGGTCATGGGCGCTGCTGGGTATCCATCGGGTCGCAATAAAGCCGGCCAGACGCGATGCCAGGGGCAAGCGCGGCGCGGACCGGGGATTGTACCACAGGCGGGGCGCGCGCAGGGAGCGGTAGGCAGGAAAAATGCTGCCGTCGGGCATAGGGGGTCATTGAACGGCCAAATCAGCCGGATCGGTCCGATTCGACCAATCCGGCTGATCCGCCTTCGCCCCCCGCCTACAGCAGGTTTACCACCCGGTCGGCCAGGCCCTTTTCGCCCAGCACAACATTCAGCTTCGCGTGAACCGCGATCTTTTCGAGCACCTCCAGCTCCCGCAGACGCATCAGCGTCGGGTTGTTTTCCAACACCTTCGCCGTGTTCGCCTGGTTCCGCATGGCGGCCGTTTCCTCGCGCCGGACGATGAGGTTGGCTTCCGCCGCCTTCTTCGCCTCGGTCACCCGGTTCATCAGTTCCTTCATTTCGCCCGGCAGGATGATGTCCCGGATACCGGCGCTGAGCACTTCAATACCCAGCGTGGCCGCCCGCTTGCGCAGGGCCTCCGCCAGTTCATCGGTTACAGCGTCCTTCTCCGCCAGCAGGGTGTCGAGGGTGCGCGTGCCCACCGTGGCCCGGAGCGCCAACTGGGCATCCCGGTACAGGGCCTGCACCGCATCCTCCGCCACATCGGCATAGAGGCGCGGATCGCACACCCGATACGTCGCCACGGCGTTCAGCCGCAGCGTAACCTTGTCCTCGGTCATGATCTCCTGGCCGCCTACGTCCAGTACACGCTCGCGTACATCGACCAGTTGAATCTTCACCGCGCCCACGCCCTTGAAGAAGGCATAGCGGCCCGGCGTCAGCACTTCCTGAAACACGCCGTTGAGGTAGAGCAGACCCACCCGACCTTCGTCCACCTGATGCTTGTCGAAGACAGCCACCGCACCGGCAGCCGCCAGAACGTTGTTCAGGTTCGCGTGCTCAAACCGCACCGCGTCGGTCGTGAGAATTTCCGCCGCCACCTTGTTGAAGGTGTTCGGCAGCACATAGAGGCCCGCGCCGATGACGCTGTGGACCCGGCCATTTACCGAGATGATCGCCCGCTCGTTGTCCTGAAGTTCCAGAACCAGCGCGCGGCCCTCCAGCGCGCCCGACTTCACGATCACGTCAAGCTGGCGATGCTGAAGGTAAACGTCCCGTTCGCTTGCGATGTCCACGGTGACCCGGTTCATGGGGTCGATTACGCGGTACACGCCGGGCCCGAGGACCTTCGTGAATTCGCCTTCGTCAACGCGAAGCCCGAATTCGTGCTTGCGCACATGGACCCGCTTGAGGATGCGTTCCTTAATAGCCGTGATTACGTTCGTCATGGGGTGTACCTCCTTGTATGTTCAGACCTCATCGGTCCTGATGATGATTTTTAACCCTTGGGGCACGGGCGACGACGGGCCTTCACACCTCCGGCACGGGGCGCTGCTTGAGCCGTGTGTTACCCGCGTATTCCCGGAGGAGTACGCGGCCCGAAGGTCCGCCTTTCCGCGCTGGTCTCCCGAGGGAGTTCCACGCTTCCTGGCGTTTCGCACACGGCGGCATCCGCGCGCCGCATGGTGCCTGAGGTGCTGCCGTTCTTCCTTTCGCGCGCCACGAATGGCGCGGTCCGGGACGTCCGGCAACCCGTTCGCCGCCCGCACCCTTCCGGTTCTATTCTGGTGTTCCTTGCGGAACGAGGTAACACGCTTTCGAGGCGTGTGGGGCGGGAATCGAACCCGCGACTCTCGGATCCTTGGTCCGATGCTCTACCAACTGAGCTACCCGTGGTTGGTAATACAGGAGTCGAACCTGTGTGGTGGCCAGGCCACCCGGCCCATCCGGGGCCATTACCCTTCCTGACACCAGCGTTCAGAACCCGTTCACGGTACGCCGCCCGCCAAGCCCGCATCCCAGGGGATACGATGGGCGAACTGCGCCGCCGGTCGCGGGGCGTCAGCAATGTGCGCCTGCCTCCTAGAGGCAAGCGTTCAGTTCAACCCGGCGTACCTTCCGGCCTTGCGGGGCTTCACTGAATATCTTGATTAAACTTTCGGGGTTGCCGTGCTCCCGGAGGCTGCATCGGCAACGACTTCTCTAAGGCAGGAGCCGTGCCAACTTTCCAGTTGCTCCCGGTTGGCAGGATGCAAGTTGCTGCAACGCATGGGATTAGCGTCGTCATGATTGATTCAGGCGCGAAAATGTCCTATGCTCTCGCTGGGCATTGACTAGAGAAAAATATAGCGAGATAGAATAATGGCTAAAAAGAAAATAGTCGTAATTGGCTTCCTCGGCACCATCCTCGATCGACTTGGTCGCGCGGAAAAGCGCTGGGAAAAGTGGCGACCCTCCGTCGATCTCTGCAGACAGCCCGATTTGCGCGTCGACCGATTCGAGCTCCTCTCGGACCCCGTGCACCAGCGCACCGCAGAACGTGTGCAACGCGACATCGGCTCCGCCTGCCCGGATACGTCCGTGCGGATTCACGATGTGCATTGCGACGATCCGTGGGATTTCGTGGAAGTCTATTCCGTCCTCCATGACTTCGCCCGGGCCTATCCGTTTGATTTGGAGAAAGAGGAATACCTCGTTCATCTGACCACGGGCACCCATGTGGCCCAGATTTGTCTCTTTCTCCTGACCGAGGCCCGGTATATACCCGGACGCCTCGTGCAGACGGGGCCGGGGCGCGGGGACGAGCCGCGCAGTCCGGGTCGCTATGGAATCATCGACCTCGATCTCTCCCGCTACGATCAGCTTGCCAAGCGCTTTAAACAGGACCAGCGCGACGATGTATCGCTTCTTAAATCTGGTATCAATACGCGCAACGCGGCTTTCAACGCCCTGATCGAAGAAGTGGAGAAGGTAGCGGTGAACAGTCGCCAGCCGATTCTCCTCTCAGGCCCGACCGGCGCGGGGAAGTCTCAGCTCGCACGACAGATCTACGAGCTGAAGCAGCTCCGCCAGCGTCTCCAGGGCCCCTTTGTTTCGGTAAACTGCGCCACCCTGCGGGGAGATACGGCGATGGCCACACTCTTCGGTCACAAGCGGGGCGCCTTCACCGGGGCGACCAGTGATCGTCCGGGGCTGTTGCGCACGGCCGACCGTGGCCTGCTATTCCTGGACGAAGTGGGGGAGCTCGGCATGGATGAGCAGGCCATGCTCCTGCAGGCCATCGAAGAAAAGCGCTTCCTGCCCGTCGGTGCGGACCTGCCCGCCCAGAGTGACTTTCAGCTCATCTGCGGCAGCAATCGCGATCTGTCCGAAGGCGTTCGGCAGGGGCGATTTCGAGAAGACTTGCTGGCGCGCATCAATCTGTGGTCTTTTTCTCTGCCCGGCCTTCGCGATCGCAAGGAAGACATTGCCCCGAATTTGGACTACGAACTGGAGAAGACGGCCCAGCGTCGGGGGAGTCATGTCCAGTTCAACAAAGAAGCGTTGAAGCGCTTTTTGAAGTTTGCCAAAGGGCCGGAGGGCCGGTGGAACGGCAACTTTCGCGATCTGGGCGCGGCGGTAACGCGCATGAGCACCCTGGCCTCGGGCGGCCGAATTACGGTGGCGGAAGTGGAGCGGGAGGTGGAGCGCTTGAAGCGGGACTGGAGCCGTCCGGCCCACGATCCGGGGCGGCAGATTCTGGAGCTGATATTGAGTCCCGAGGAGATTGGCGACATTGACCCCTTCGACCGAGTACAATTGGCGGAAGTAGTTCGCGTCTGTCGCGAATGCCGCAGCCTCTCCGAGGCGGGCCGGCAACTATTCTCTGTCTCCCGAACCAAAAGAAAATCAACCAACGATGCGGATCGGCTGGGAAAGTACCTGGCGAAGTTCGACCTGAATTGGCAACGCATTACCGGAAAGTGAGCCGCATGGCACCGAAGAAGTTAGAGGCCGAGAAACTCTACACCCTCAAAATTACCCTCCACGGATCGAAACCGCCGATTTGGCGGCGTCTGAAAATCGCCGGCGGATTCTCTCTGCTCGACCTGCACTATGCCATCCAGTCCGCCATGGGCTGGCAGAACTGCCACCTGTTTCAGTTTGAGAAGAACGACACCCGCTACACCGATCTGACGGAACTGGACGCGTCGTGGCAACTCAGTCTGGCCGACGCGGGTGATATCTCCCTTGAGGATGTGCTCCCGCTGGAAAAAGACAAGATGGTGTATCTGTATGATTTCGGAGACGGTTGGGAACACGAAATCGTCGTGGAGAAGATCGAGAGCAATACCGCCGTACTCGATCATCCCGAATGCGTAACGGGCAAGCGGGCCTGCCCGATGGAGGACAGCGGTGGAATTCACGGCTACCAGCAGATGCTGGTCATTCTGGCCGACCCCGCGCACCAGCAGCGACAGGAGATTCTGGACTGGGTCGGAGACGATCTGGATCCCGAATTCTTTGACTTGGTTGCCGTCAATGAGGCGCTCCAGGGAATCGCGCTCAACTGAAGCTCAAAAATGCATGCGGCCCGTATCCGATATGGAGTACGGGCCGCAATTGTTTGTCCTGTGAACGGGCTCAGGTCTTTTCGCCCGCCTTCTTATCCGCCTCCAGCATCTTGTGCAGTTTCTTGACCTTGGGCAGAGCGTTGAACTGGATGTAGGGCTGACCGGGATTATGCTTCACGTAGTCCTGATGATACTCTTCAGCCTCGTAGAATTCCGTCAGGGGTTCCAGGGTGGTGACGATGGGCGCATCAAACTTGCCAGACGCGTTCAATTCGGCGATATACGACTCCACCCGCGCCTTTTCGGACTCGTCCTGGTAGAAGACCGCCGAGCGATATTGCGTGCCCTGATCCGCGCCCTGACGATTCAAGGTGGTGGGGTCGTGGGTCGTGAAAAATACACGGAGAAGCGCGCCGTAGGTAATCTTGGAGGGGTCATAGGTGATCTCGATGGCCTCCGCATGGCCCGTGGTGCCCGTGCAGACCGCTTTATAGTTCGCTTGCTTGGCATCGCCGCCGGTATACCCGGAAACGACGGCGCTCACGCCATCCAACTCCTCAAAAACGGCCTCGGTGCACCAGAAGCATCCCCCGGCAAAGACCACTTTGACTTCGCCGGATTCCGCCGCCAGCGGCACATCATTGGTGGGCATGGGCAACCACATGGAGTCACTTTCCTTCGCCGTATCGGCTTTTTTCGTGGCGGGTTTTACTTCTTCCGCCAGTTCCGCCAATTTTGTGTTTTCGGTGAAGCCCAGCGACTCAGAGTTCATGCAATAGCGCAGACCAGTCGGATCGGGGCCGTCGTTGAACACGTGCCCCAGATGTCCACCGCATCGGGCGCAGACCACTTCGGTTCGAATCATGCCGTGGGAATCGTCCGATATCTCCAGCACGTTTTCCTTGGCGATGGGTTGGAAATAGCTCGGCCAGCCCGTGCCGGAGTCAAACTTGGCCTTCGACTCGAAGAGGGGAAGCTTGCAGGCCGCGCAGGTGTACACGCCTTCTTTGCTGTTCTTAAGCAAGGCTCCAGTGCCGGCGCGCTCGGTGCCCTTCTCGCGCAAAATGTAATACTGCGTGGGCGTCAGGCGCTTCTTCCATTCGGCATTGTCCAGCACCAGCGGGTCGGTCGTGACTGGATCGCCGAGGACGCCCTCTTTGGTAAAGGCGCGGATCGTAACGGGGCCGTCGGCATGGGCACCCGCGCCGATTTTGGTGCCGGAGCCGGCTGCCGGGTCGGCCGCCGCGTGCACGAGCGGGGCCAGCGGGTTCCAGCCCAGCCCGACCGCCACGGCGACGCCAAGAGACGCGGCGGCTACGGTGGCTATCACCAGGGTTGAATTGTTCAATGACATGGTTTCTTCAGACCTCCTCATGGGCGGGACACTCCGCCGTACTGATATTGTACATTCGTGCCGGGCGTCGGGCAATGTCAGGGGGGCGCTTTGGATACTGCGGGTCCGTTGGTTTTGGACATTAAGGAAGGTTGCGGCGGTATACGGTAAGAACTTCAATCCTGTCTTAATAAATTCGGTATAGAAAACAGTACTTCTTGTATACGACGCGTCTGACGCCTTCCCCGTACTCGGGCATCAACGTCCCCGATTCCGGAAAAGTTCCAAGGAGTCGTTCCAACCAATGCTCGAATTGCTCGATATAATCGAGAACAAATTCGCTCGAAAGATGTCTGCCATAGAGATACTCGACAATCTCTTCCAATCGCTCGCGCGCCCGTGGCGAGAATACGATGTCTCGTTCATTCATACCGCGAACGCAAATCCTGCATTACCGTACGCAGGGGGATAGCTTCCCCGTTGTCCAATTGCTGAACGGATACGCGGACATCGTCTTTGAGTTGCTCTTGCTGAATGAATGCGGCGAAAGCGCGCGCAATGGATTGCGTATTGTTACCGTACGTGTTTCGGATGCTTCTTTCGAGTTCGGGGTCGTCGATCTGGATATTCAGCATGTTACGGTTCCTCCGGGGTATCGGTATAAGCGGACCTTTGAGTGGACAGCTTATCACTGCGAAAATTGGAATGCCGAACACAAAACAAAGGTAGCGCATCGGATCTTTCCGATGCGCTGCCATTGTACTACCAGTAACCGCCCCGTGCGGTATATTCAATTACGGAACCGGCCTCAGACGATGTACTCGTTCAGCAGATTTTCCAAGTATTCCTGACGGCCGCTCTGGGGCTGGGGATCGCCGTTCTTGAAGGTGTAGGCTTCCAGATCTTCCAGGGTGGCCTGGCCGCTCTCGATGGACTTGCCGAAGGCCGTGTCCCAGCCGGCATAGCGCTTCTTGATGGCCTTTTCGAACTTGCCGTCTTTGATCATGTTCGCGGCGCTCTTCAGGCCCCGGGCGAAGGCGTCCATGGCGCCGATATGGGCGTGGAACAAGTCCTCCGGGTCGATGGACTGGCGGCGGACCTTGGCGTCGAAGTTCAGGCCGCCGGACTTGAAGCCGCCCGCTTTGAGAATGGCATACATGGCCAGCGTGGTCTCGTAGAGGTTCGTGGGGAACTGGTCCGTATCCCAGCCGAGGAGTTCATCGCCCCGGTTGGCGTCCACGGAGCCGAGGAGGCCGTTCGCGGCGGCGTATTCCAGCTCATGGAGGAAGGAGTGGCCCGCGAGCGTGGCGTGGTTCGCTTCGATGTTGAGCTTGAGGTGATCGGTCAGGCCGTACTTCTGGAGGAAGGCGTGGCAGCTCGCCGCGTCGAAGTCGTACTGGTGCTTGGTGGGTTCTTTCGGCTTCGGTTCGATGAAGAACTGACCCTTGAACTTGATCTTTTTCTTGTAGTCCACCGCCATGTGGAGGAAGCGGGCCAGGTGATCCAACTCGCGGCCCATGTCCGTGTTCAGCAGGGTTTCATAGCCCTCGCGGCCCCCCCAGAACACGTAACCTTCACCGCCGAGATACTTGGTGACTTCCAGCGCCTTCTTTACTTTGGCGCCGGCATAGGCGAAGATCGCGGGATCGGGATTGGTCGCCGCGCCCGACATGAAGCGGCGGTGGGAGAAGAGGTTACTCGTGCCCCAGAGGAGCTTCACGCCGGTGTCATCCTGAAGCTTCTTCGCCTGTTTGGCCACGCGGTCGAGGCGCTGCTGGGATTCGGAGAGGGTTTCCGCCTCGGGCGCGATGTCGGAGTCGTGGAAGCACCAGTAGTTCACACCCAGCTTGGTGAAGAACTCGAAAGCCGCTTCCATGGTGCGGTCCATCACGGCCACATCGTCGGGCGCATTGTTGTAGCTGCGAATGGCGGTGGGGAGGCCGAAGGGATCCTGGCCCAGGCCCTTGAAGGTGTGCCAGTAGCTCACGGCGAAGCGGAAGTGATCTTCCATCGTCTTGCCGAGCACCTTCTGGCTCGCCTTATAGTGACGGAAGGCCAGCGGATTCTTCGTGTCCGGACCTTCGTATTTGATTTTCTTGATACCCGGAAAATATTCAGCCATCGTGTTTCTCTCCGCAATGGGGTTGCAAAAGGTGAGGGGATACGCCCAACAGGCTATCACGCGGCGGCGGCCCGGCTCAATTGTGGCGAAGGGACAGCGTCGCCGCGGGTCTCGAAATTGCGTAAGAGACTTTGGGGGCTTTGGTTCTTCTCATTCGAGACAAAGCACACATCAACCGGCGGGGCTGTCCTGTGCTAGGCGACGTTGC
Organism: Candidatus Hydrogenedentota bacterium; assembly: GCA_016791475.1. NCBI lineage: Bacteria > Pseudomonadati > Candidatus Hydrogenedentota > Candidatus Hydrogenedentota bacterium. The sequence goes on along the minus strand of JAEUWI010000033.1, from coordinate 37,755 downwards.
CCCAATATATATCAAGCGATCGTTCACGAGGTGGCGCGTCGGGCGGCCATTCTTTCATGGTCAGATCTCAGGCCGAATAATCTAAACCGCGACGCCAGCCTGCAGGACAGCCCCGCCGGTCGCAGCGCACTTCCCCCGTTCGGGCTTCCCGTTGGGCTCGTTGCGGTGGTCCCAGCATTGAAGTCGCCGGGCGACGCTGTCCCTGAATCGCTACGACAGGTTACACCCAAAGGGATTCTCGCGGGGTGCGAGTGCCTCCAATTCCGACTCGCTCAGTTCGCCGTCACGGTTGGTGTCTATCTCGTCGTACTGAGTTTGCGTCAAGTCTGCCCGTTCCACACGCGCTTCGCCTATCGTAAGTCCGCCACTGTTGTCCGCGTCCAGGTCATCAAAATCGGTCAGCAGGTCATCGGCAATTTCTTCCAAGTTCCCTTCGCCTTCGCCTTCGCCTTCACCCTCACCCTCACCCCCGGAACCCACGGTCAGCGTGCCCAGCAAAACACCGTTCTCGTCCTGAGTGGCGTTTGCAAAGCGGATCGGATTGCCACCGGGCAAGATGTTGGGCACGCTCAGATGAATGGCATAGTTTCCCGCGTTTAGCCCAGGGGCCGCAGACTCCAAAACGAATTCATGGTCGGTCGAATTCGCCAGAATACTACTGAGGGCCCAGCCAGGTGTCTCCAGCACGACCGGGGCGCCGCCGTTGCCCGTTGCGGTTATCTTGAAAGGCCAGTCATAGTAGAATGGGGCCAAGCCCCGATTCTGCAGGCGCACGCCAATGGTCAATGCCCCGTTCTCGGGGGCGTCCGGCAGGTTTGCCGCGCTGATGAAAAATTCGTAGCCCGTCGATTTGGCCCCCGCGATGGCCCGCGCCACTTTGGCGTTGCTCCAGCCATTGCTGCCGCCGTTATCGCCTTCAAAGGCCTGGTGGTAGAGCAGCCAGGACACGTGGGTGGTCGAAACCGCCGTTGCGAAATCCTCGGGCGCGCCGGTGGGCTGATCGAAGACGACCTGCTGATAATCCGGCTGCACTTCGCCGCCGTTCGGTAGCGATTGCCAGCGCAGGTCGAACTCGTTTGCCAGCATCCGGCTCCAGAAATGGAAGTCTTCCGTGGGCAGGGTCGAGTTGGTGAAGTCGTCGTCGTGGAATCCAATCTGTCGAGTTTCGAGGGTCGCCATGGGTTCATGGCTCATGACATCCTGCGAAATGAGTAGCTGAGTTTCGCTGAAGGCATTGTCATAGGCGACAAGAATCCGGTTCTGCGTTTGCACGCCGGCGAAGAGCTCCTCCTCGGGATAGGTGTGCCATTCGCCCCAGTGACCCAGCAGGCCAAGCTGGACAAAGCCAACGCGCGGGTCGCCGTCGTAGCGCGCGCCAAATGCCGCGATGAAGGCTTCGAGCGCCTGGACCAGATTCTCGTCGTCGTAGTCCGGACTCATGCCGGAGCCGCTGCTGCCGTTGTAGGCCGTCAATTGAAGGCCGTCATCGAGGAGGAACTGGGGAATGGACGTAGAATCATCGGGATAGTCCAGATAAACCCGGATAATCGCCTGATGTCCCCGTCCCGCAATTTCGTTGAGCAGGGGCTCCAGCCCGGAGTCGAAGGTGAAGGTAGTGGGTCCGCTCATGAGGGTCGCCAGGCCCACATAGTCGAATTCCATGCTGTAGGGGAAGGAGTCATACTCCCCGGAAAATGGGACGAAGCCCTTCAGCGGATTGTCCGCAGGTGCCTTCGTCGCATCGTAAGCGAGGGAAACCCAGCCGCTTTCGGGCAGCCCCTGGCTCCAGGACGGAAGCGTTCCGAGGAGGAAAAGGGCGAGGATTCCATGAGTCCAGACGCGCATCGGGTTGTCTTCCGTTTCTCCCCGAAAAGGGGCTCCAAGTCGCCGGAACGGGTCTGAACTTGGTTCAGAACGCTCCGGCAAGGTAGGATACACCACCCGACGCGGCGCGTAAAGACTTCGTTCCAACCCGCCGCGCCCCAATCCCACTGGAGCCCCATGAACAACGCCCTCGGAGAAAATATACTCACCCGCTTCACCCCGGCGGCGGCCCTGAAGATTCAGGAGGCCATCGCGGAAGCGGGGGGGCGCGAGGTCTTCTTTGCGGGGGCCTTCGATGGCCAGGGACGCATCTGCACCGTGCGTGTTTGTGCGCGGGGCCACGAGACCGCCGTTCCGGCACTTTTTGAAACGCTGGACGTTCGCGATGTAGTGATCCACAACCATCCCTCGGGCGAAATCGCGCCGAGCGAGGCGGATGTTCAATTGGCCGCCATGTACAGCGCCCACGGCCACGGGGTCTACATCGTGGACAACGATGTCACCCGAGTCTATGTGGTGGTGGAGCCCTTTCTCCCCAAACAGGTCGCACTCCTCTCCACCCAGGAGCTGCGGAAGATGTTCGCGCCCAACGGCGAGATGGGGAAAACCCTGCCGGGCTTCGAGGTGCGCCCGCAGCAGGTTCAATTCATGGAAGCGGTGGCCGACGCCTTCAATCAGAATCGCATCGCGGTGGTGGAAGCGCCCACGGGCGTGGGGAAGACCTTTGCCTATTTGCTGCCCGCCGCCCTGTGGGCCAGGCGAAACAAAGAGCGCATTGTCATCAGCACCCGGACCATCAATCTCCAGGAACAGATCATGGAGAAAGACATCCCGCTGATTCGGAAGTCGATTAACGAACCTCTCGAGGCCTGCCTGGTGAAGGGACGGGGCAACTACCTCTGCCTTCGCAAGCTGGAGCGGGCATTGTCCGAGACCACCTTGTTTGACGACGAAGCCACCCAAGGCCAGCTTCAGGCCATCAGCGAGTGGGCCGAGAAAACCGAGGACGGCAGCCGGACGGATCTGCCCTTCATGCCCGGTCGCGAGGTCTGGGAAAAGGTCTGCTCCGAGTCGGACAGTTGCAGCATGGGGCGTTGCCCGGATAATAAGCGTTGTTTTGTGGGAAAGGCCCGGCGCGAGATGGGCAAGGCCGATCTGCTGGTGGTGAATCACCACATGCTTTTTTCCGACATCGCGATCAAGAAAGAGGCGGGCGATTTTTCGGCTCAGGCGGTGTTGCCCCACTACAAGCGCGTGATCTTCGACGAGGCCCACAGCATCGAGGACTCCGCCACCGAGTATTTTGGCCTCTCCGCCACGCTTTTTGGCGCCAAGGCCTCTTTTGGACGCTTTATTCGCATGGAGCGGGGTCAGGAACGCGGTCTTATTCCCGTGATCCGCGCGATGCTGGTGAAGGAATGTCCTCAGCTTTCGGTGGATAAATTTGAGGTGATACAGACACTCATCGAGGAGAAGGTGAAGCCCCTGCTCTTTGAGAGTCGCAATCTGGTCGAAGATTCCTTTCTGGCCCTCCGCGAACTCGCCTCCATTTGTAGTGGCGAAATTGGCCGCGACGTGAAGTGGCGCCTTACCGAGGAGATCTTACTCGATAAGCGACTGCGCAAAGTACACAACGAGCGGGTCGTCCCCGCGGTCGATTCCGTAACAAAGCTCTTGAAGCATCTCAAGGATCTCCATACCCTGCTCATGCGTATCCCTCCGAAGGAAGAGGGGGAAGAGCCGCCGCTGGTGTCCGAGAGAGCCCAGTTGCAGGCTTACGCCGGTCGTCTCGAACGCACGGCCAACGCCCTGCTGGAATGCACCAGCGAAGAGCTGCAGGAGAACACGGTTCGCTGGATCGAAGTCGACGCGCGCCACGATCAGTCCATCCGCATTGCGCGGTGCCCGCTGGAAGTGGGGCCGCCCCTTGCGGAATGGGTGTACAACAACCTGGACACCGTCGTTATGACCTCGGCCACCCTCGCGGTCCGGCGCGAGTTCGACTATCTCTTTCAACGCCTGGGACTCAATCGCGTGGAGGACGGCAGGGTAAGCACCGCGCTCCTTGACTCGCCCTTCAACTATCGCGAACAGGCCATGCTGTGCCTGCTCAATGATGTCGTGGACCCCGGCGATCGCCGCTTTCTGGAGGATTCGGTGGCGGGGATTCGACGCGCACTGGAGATCTCCCGGGGACATGCCTTCGTCCTGTTTACTTCGTTCTACGCGCTGGAGCACGCCTACAAACACCTCGCGGGAGACCTGCGGAAGGCGGGCATCACGCCCCTGAAGCAGGGCGAAGCCGGACGCACCCAGTTGCTTGATCGCTTTCGGCTCGACGCCAACAGCGTGCTCTTCGCCACCGACAGTTTCTGGGAAGGAGTGGACGTTGCCGGCGATTCCTTGCAGTGTGTTATACTGCCCAAACTGCCCTTTCGGGTTCCCACGGAGCCTATCCAGCAGGCCCGGTCCGAGGCGATTGAAGCCCGAACCGGCAACGCCTTCATGGACTACTCCGTACCCCAGGCGGTCATAAAATTCCGCCAGGGATTTGGCCGCCTCATACGGAGGCGCAGCGATCGGGGCGTCGTTGTTGTACTTGATCAGCGCATTCTGACCAAACGTTACGGTCGCATCTTCCTGGATTCCCTGCCGCCGTTAAGCGTCGTTCGGGGTGATCGCGATACTGTTTTTCAAGAGATGGAAACTTTCTTCCAGCAACCAACCGAGGATTGAGCAATGCAAGCCGATATTCGCATCGATATTTCGCGGGCCAAGTCCGCCGCCGTAGGCAAGGAACACGGCATCACGCCAGCCGAATTTCAGGCCATCGAGCCCCGGGTCCTCGAAATACACAAGATCCTCCAGAAAGAGCGCAAGGACAAGGCCTACGGCTTCTACGACCTTCACAAGGACAAAGAAACCCTTAAGGCGGTAAAGGCGGCGGCAAAGAAATACGCCGCTTTCGGTTATGAAAATCTCGTCGTGCTCGGTATCGGCGGCTCCGCCCTGGGCATCACCGCGCTGAACACCGCGCTGAATCCGCCCTATTACAATATGCTCACCAAGCGCGGACGCAAAGGCTTTCCGCGACTCTTTGTCATGGACAACATCGATCCCGTGACCTTCCGCGCCATGCTGCGCCTGTGCCCGCCGCAGAAAACCCTCTACAACGTGATTTCCAAGTCCGGCGGCACCGCGGAGACCATGTCCCAGCTCATGATCGTGCTGGAAATTCTCGAGAGCAAGCTCGGCAAGGACAAGGTGAAAGATCACCTTATCGTCACCACCAGCCCCCAGGGCCCCAACGCCCCCAAGAGCCTTCTTCATCCCGTCGCCAAGGCCTATGGCCTTGACAGCTTCGACATCCCGCTCAATGTGGGCGGACGTTTCTCCGTGTTTACACCGGTTGGCCTGCTCCCCGCCGCCTTGATCGGTCTCGATATCGATGAGATGCTCGCCGGTTGCGCCGCCATGGACAAGCGCTGCTCTCTCGGAAGTCTGATGGATAACCCCGCGTACCTGCGCGCCGCCGTGCATTACATGATGGACAAGCAGAAGGGCAAGGTCATGTCCGTCATGATGCCCTATGTGGACGGGCTCCGCGACGTGGCCGATTGGTATCGCCAGCTCTGGGCCGAAAGCCTGGGTAAGAAGTTCAGCCTCGATGGGGAAGAGGTCTATGCGGGACAGACGCCCATCAAGGCCCTCGGCGCCACCGACCAGCACTCGCAGGTGCAGCTTTTCCGCGAAGGTCCCAACGACAAGATCTTTACCACGCTCGAAGCCGGTCGATTCGACAAGACGTTGAAGATTCCCGCGAACCTCACGGAAATTAAAGATTTGGACTACCTGCGCGGCGCTTCGATGAACAAGCTGATGACCGCCGAACTGGTCGGCACGCTGGACGCCCTCAAGGCCAGCCTGCGCCCCGCCATCCGCGTGATTCTGCCCAAGGTCAACGCCCACACCGTCGGCCAGTTGTTGTACATGCTCGAAGTGGAGACCGCCATGGCCGGTCGTCTCTATAACGTCAATACCTTTGATCAACCCGGTGTGGAAGAAGGCAAAATCATTGCCCGCCGCCTCATGGGGGGCGAGGGGTGAGCGACGCGCCACGCGGGGAGCGCCAGGACGTCAACAACCGTCACCTCCTGCCGTATGGCGTTGGAGGGGACTACGTGGGCGCCCGGCGCACCCGCCGTGCCTTTCGGCTGCTGGTCTTCGCCTGCATCGGCTTCACCTTCTCGCTGTACTATGTGGAGCGTTATCTCCGCTACGAATTGAACGAGGTTCACTACCGCATGGCCCTCACGCTGGAAGACGATTCCCAGCGGGCGATTCTGCGTAATGTGGTGCGCCGGGACAGTGAGAACCGCGAAGTCCCCACCGCGAAGTACGTGGAGGCCCTGGCCAATATAGAAGAGGACGACCTCGTCATCGAGCGCTTTGCCGAAGCGGTAAAGCTCGCCCCGGACAAGGGCTCGCTGCTTATCGTCTACGGCTGCAAGCTGTTTCAGCAGCGCCAGTTCAAGGAGTCTCGACAGATTTTTCGCGAGGCGACGCTGAAGGCGACGCGAAATGCCCTGCCCAAGTATCTTCAGGCGGCCGCGATTGCCGCGTCCTCCGAATCGGAAGACGACTTCCGGACCGCCTTGGCCCTGTTGGGACGCGCCAACGACAGTGGCGAGCCCGCGGTCTTCCCCCAGCCCCTGTGGCATGAATCCCTGCCCAAGCGGGGTAACTGGTATGAAATGCTACAGCGACGCCTCGCGGACGAAGCCTGCGCACCCTTGTACTACCTCCGGAATGTCGTCATCAAGCGCGCCGGGGCAGCGCTGGACCAGGGGGACTTCCAAGCGTGGGATGGCTGGTTGCTTCAAGTGCAGCAGATGGGCGATCGATTGCTCCAGGCCGGGACGGAAGATGGAGACGGTGTCGGCACCAGCCCCGCCCTCTGCGGTCTCCAGGTCCAGAAAGACGCCCTCCTCATGCGGATCGCATTGCGCGAGCGTCGGGGCGCCGAACCGGCCGAGTTGAGGGCCCGACTGGAAAAGATCGAGGCGGCCATTGCCCGTGTGCAGCACTTCGAGGCCGAGCGGGAGAAATTCGTCGCGGCGGCGGAGGGACACGTGACCCGGCCCCTGGGGCTTGCCGCCCAGGGCATGCTGGTGCTCGGCGCGGCGGTCAGCGCCGCTTGGCTGCTGTCGAGTTTGTTTCGCACCGACAAGAATGCCCGGACCCTTCGGCAGGCCAGGGGGGGAATGTACCTCCTCGGCGGATGGCTGGTTCTGGTCGCGCTCCTTCTCCTCCTTTCCGGCACCATGGAGACAGGGGGGCTTCAGACGGGAATTCAAGTCGCCTGGCACCTCTTGCTATCCGCCATCCTGGTCTATGCGCTGGTTTTCCCCCTATTGCGTCTACCCGCGCCGGAACGGCTCTGTCAGGGATTTCTGGAGGATCCAGAATATGCGGAGCGATTGCGCGAAGCGGGCCGACGCAGGCGTAAGGCCTGGATCTCCTTAAGCGGGCGATACATCAATATTGTTCTGGGTTCCTACGTAATCCTACTTGCGGCGTACTTCCTCGGCTTCCGGATCGTGACGGGGCTCTATCCGACCGATGTGAAACTGCTGACCTCCGGTGTGGAATTACGTGAAATTGTGCTGTTTAATGACCTGTACCAGATGTTATCATCCTGAACCCGGTGCCCGGCGTAACCGGGGCTCCTCCCCTGGGCTAAATAGTGAAAACAGCGATAATTGTTAGCGTTGAGTTGACAGGTTTACAAATAGCGCGTTATAATCAGTCTGAAGTTCATTAAAATGCTAATTGTACGCGGCTTCTCGTTTCTTGTACACCGAACTTCCCATCGTGCGGCGAAATGAAGTCAGCGCGTTCTTTTTTTAAGGAGTATGGCTCGTGAGTGATCGTGAACAAAAAGCATATACCACCTTCGAGGCCGCCAAGATTTGCCACGTCACCCACCACAGCATTAAGAACTGGATTAAACAAGGGCTGATTAAAGCCTCCAGGACGCCGGGTGGGCACTATCGAATCCTCGAAGACGATCTGGATCGATTCCGGGAGAAATACGATATGTTTCCCCGGGAAAAGGGGCCCTCGCAGCGTCGGGTCATGATTGTCGACGACGATCCCGACGCGTTGGCCCTGATGGAGAATATCCTCACGGACGATGGCTTCGAGCTGGTGAAGGTGAGCAACGCGACGGAAGTGGGCCTGAAAGCGGCCCAGATGGGACCGGACCTCATCTTGCTCGACTTTCTCATGCCGGAGATAAACGGCTTCGAAGTCTGCAAGGCCCTCCGGGACAACGAACTCACCCGCAGTATTCCCATCATGGCGGTCACCTGCCTCACAAAAGAGTCCGACATCGAACGGATATTTTCGTGTGGCGCCGACGAGTACCTTGCGAAGCCATTTCGCGTGGATCAAATGCTGGACAAGGTCCGGGATCTTATCGGTCGGGGCCGGGCGAGCGAGTAAATCCCTCGTGTGCGCGGTATTCGGCGGGCTTGCACCGGCTCGGGCGAACTGGCATCATGTGTTCGCGCAAGGCCCAACGGGGCTTTACCCAAGCGCCTGAAGCTCCCCCGTTCCGAGGTTTAATTTCGGTGTCCCGGCGGGAGTGCGGGTCCAAGATGCCAACCGGATATTCTCCTTGTTTACCATGTTCAAGCGACAGGCTCGTGGCGGAATCGAGCGCAAGTTTATCACCTCCATCCTCTGGGTTGGGGTGATCCCGATGGCGCTGGCCCTGGTCAGTGGCTATGTGCTTGCGCGGGAAAACCAGAAAAACGCCGTCCGAATTAACCTGGAAACGGCGGCCCGCCTCAGGACCGAGGGGCTCCAGCTCGCCATCATGGCGCGCTGCCAGCGCACGGCCCGCGCCGCGCGCGATCCCGAGCTCATCAGGACCATCACGCTGGCCGCTTCTTCGCTGGCCCAGTCCGAGTTGCTCGCGGCGCTCCGGCAGTTGAAAGATCTGGCCGTAAGCGGCGGCGATGATCGGGCGGATTTCTCCGCGTATGATCGTTTCGGCGTGCTGCTCGGCAGCACCCGTGCGGTGCCACCGACCGAACGCCACCCTGAGTGGGAAGGCGAACTGCTGGGCACCGCTCCCATTGCCTTTGACACCGCCGGCTATATTCTCAGCGTTGCGACTCCGGTCAAGGTGGGTGGCAATGTGCAGCCCATGGGTTTCCTGGTCGAAGATCAGGGCGTGCGCGACGTACTGGGCAACCTGGCCGAGCAGACGTGGCCCGTAGCGCTGGAGGAAGACGAGAAATACGAAATTGTCGCCCCGGCGGGCAGTGGGAACTTTCTGACCCACTACATGGCGGAGATCGGAAACGACACTTCTCAATCCGGCACGGCTTCGCGCCCGACCGATGCCGCGCTCGTCGCACATCTGACCGAGTTTCCCCGGGAAGATTCGGGCGCACTCCTGCTCAATGATTATCGTGGCCACGGCACCCCTATGGCCGCGGTGGTCGCGTTTCACCGGTTGCTACCAGGCAGGCAGATCTATCTTCTGGCCTATTGCTCCGCCTACGATGTCTACGAAAACATCAATATTGCCGCCGCGCTGACTCTGGTCTTCTCCAGTCTCATCATCGGCCTCTTTTGCATCATCGCCTACCGAAACGTGCACAACAACGTCATTCGTCCCGTCTCCCTCCTCAATGAAGGTGCCCAGATCATCCGGCAGGGCGATCTCGAGCTGAAGCTCGTCATCGGCACGGGGGACGAGATCGAAGAGTTGGCCATGTCCTTCAACAAGATGGCCAGTGCCCTTCGCACCAATATCAATCAACTGGAGGAATCCGAGGAGCGCTACCGTAATCTCATCACCTCCATGCGCGACGGGATCTACCAGACCAATACCGAGGGGCGCCTGACCCTGATCAATCCCGCCGGCGTCCAGATTCTTGGTTTCAAGAGCGCGGCCTCCGTGGTGGGGCTCAATCTGCGGGAGCTCTTTCTCGAACGCATGGATTACGCCCGCGTCACCGGAGAGCTGGAACGGCATCGCTTCGTGGAACGGGCGCGGGTCTGGATGAAACGGCCCGATGATCGGACGATCTGCGTGGAACTCAGCGCCAATCGCATTTTCGACGAGAGCGGAGCCTTCATCGGCATGGAGGGCACCTTCCGCGATGTGACCCAGAACGTGATGCTGGAACAGGAGGCCCGGGAGCGCTCCGATCGCATTGCGGCGATCAACCAGATCGCCAACACGATCAATTCCAGCCTGGAGGCCGGGCGCGTCTACGAAAGCATCGTGGTCGAAGTTCGCAAGCTGATCACCTTTGACTACGCCGAAGTGGTCTTGATGAATCCTCAGAGCGACACCCTGGAGACCCATCATCTGTGGCCGGAGCCGGCAAGCGGAAACATGGCTCTGGAACGAACCGAGGGAGGACCGGAAAGCGCCCTCTGGGTCGCACGGGAGAAAAAAGTGCTCTGCGTGCGCGATCTGCGCAAGGGGAACTCGCCCTTCGCCAGCGAATTTCCGGAAGAGATTCGCAGTTGTCTCTGCCTGCCGCTCTACGCAACCGAGCGCATCATCGGGACCCTCAATCTCGGCGCGAAAGAGGTGGCCGCCTTCGGGCGCCACGAAATCGAGATCTCCGAACAGATGACGCCCCATGTGGCCGTGGCCATTCGGAATGCCCAGCTCCTGGAAAATCTACAGCACTCGCTCGAAGAAGTGACCCTGGCACGGGAACGCCTCCACGATATGAACGACGAGTTGAAGACGCTGGACGAGCTCAAGACCAACCTGCTGTCTAATGTGTCCCACGAACTCAGGACGCCCCTGGTGGCGGTAATGGGCTACACGGACATGATCCTCAATGGCAAGGTGGGCCCGATCAACGAAGTGCAGTCGGATTATTTGGGCATCAGCCTCCGCAATATCGAGAAGCTGGTTACCTTGATCGAGAATCTCCTCGATTTCTCCCGGCTCCATCGTGGGGCGGAAGAGCTCGTGTTTGACACCTTCGATCTGGTGGATTGCGCCCGGACGAGCATGGAAATTATCAAACCCGTGTCGGACAGCCGCGATATCGCGCTGGATCTTATCGCCACGGAGGGGCCGGTCCTTGTCGAAGGCGACAAGGGTAAGATGGGCCAGGTCTTCAACAATCTTCTTTCCAACGCCGTCAAATTCAACGACGGCGGCGGTCGGGTAAGCGTGGAAATCAAATTCGACGGCGCACAGGCTTCCGTTTCTGTGTCGGATACGGGCATCGGGATCCCCGAAGAGGCGCTGGACAAGATATTTACGCGCTTCTACCAGTACGATGGTTCCTCCACCCGGAAGTATGGCGGCACCGGTATCGGGCTTGCCATCGCCCAGGACATCATGCGCCTGCATGGCAGTCGGATCACCGTGACCAGCCAGGTGGGCAAGGGAACGACCTTCAATTTCGTGCTCCCCCTGAGCATGTCCCAGCATCCGGAACGCTCGAACGCCGGGCCCAATCCACCTCTGCCCACGGAAACTCACCTGCTCGTGGAGTTGGTAACACAGGACCGTGCCCTGAGCGCGCAGATTCGCAATTTGCTCCTTTCGGAGGGGATGGATGTCATTCACGCCGCCTACCCGTCCGTGGCCCGTGCCCTGGCGGAAAAGTACAGCCCCGACGTGCTGCTGGTCGACACGGAGGCCGGCCCCCTCGGAAGCGTGGTGGTGGAGGAGATCGTCAACACACCCGCGGCGGTGGGCGTGCCCGTTATTTTACTCACCAACGATGATACGCTCTATGCGAAGTACGAGTCTCAAGTCGCCGCGCGTATCCGGCGAGGCTTCCGTAAGAGCACCCTTCTCAGCGGGATTCACTATGCCCTGAGCCATGGCGTCCCCGGCTTCGACCAGTTGGGTGACAAGGTGCTTTGCGTGGATGATGACCAGGAGATCGGCATCTTCATATCGCGATGCCTGGAAAACGAGGGCTACCCCACGGAACGCTGCAATAACGGCGAGGATGCCTTGGAAAAGGTGGCCAACGGCGACTACTGGCTGGTGCTACTCGATATCGCTATGCCGGGCATCGACGGCTGGGAGACCTGCCGGCGGATCAAGTCCAACGCGGCCATTTCCGGCATCAAGGTCTATATGGTCACCGCAAAGCCCGTGGATAAGAGCCTGGCCCAGTTGCACGAGTGTGGCGCCGACGGGTACCTTATCAAGCCGTTCAAGGCGGACGATCTGTTGGGGCTGGTGCAGAGCTATCGCCCCGGAAACAAATCCGCGCCCGCGTGAGTCCGGGCCGGAGACATTCGAAAATATTGGACGGTATTTGGACTGGAGATACCTCATGCGCACAATTCTTTCCCTCACCTTGCTGCTGGCCTGCGCGGTACGGGCCGAATCCCCGCTGGTGGACAGCGCCAGCGTGGCAACACTGACCAATGCCCTCTTTGTAGATGCGCGAAGCGCGGAATCTTTCGCGGCGGGCCATATCCCCGGCGCTGCAAATCTTGATGTGGATTCCCTCTCGGAGACGCGCGACGGTGTCATCGGGATGCTCAAATCGCACGACGCTCTGGTTCCCTTGTTTGCCGCCGCAGGCCTTGAGATGGGGAAGACGCTGGTGGTCTATGGCGGCCTGGAGGACGGCGCGGAAGTGAAAGGGGTCACCCGCCTCTTTTGGGTACTCGAGCATTCGGGCTTCGACGACGTCCGCGTGCTTGATGGTGGCCTCGCGAAGTGGAAAGCCGAAGGCGGCGTTCCGGAGACGGGCCCGAGTAAGGTGCCGCCTTCCAGCGTGGACCACCTGACGGACCTGAAGCGGGCCGAAGCGCTGGTGGTGGATAAGAAGCAACTGATGGCGGCGATGGATCGTGGAACGGCGCTCGTGGTGGACCTCCGCTCGAAAGACGAGTACACCGGCGCGAAGAAGAAGGACTTCGTCCAGAATGCCGGCCACGTCCCCGGCGCCAAGAGCAAGCCCGCCACATCTTTCGTCGAGGGGAAATACTTCACCTTTAAGTCTCCTGAAAAGATTCGGGAGATGATTGGCTCGGGCGTCCCGGCTGGGAAGAAGCCCGTGATAACCTATTGCAACAGCGGTCGCGATGCGACCGTGGGCTACCTCGCCTATCGCATCGCGGGCTTTCAAGACGTCTCCGTATACGACGGCTCCATGGCGGAGTGGGGAAATGATGCCACGTGTCCCGTGGCGGAAGGTGAAGAGTAAGATTTAAAGGTTTTCGGTCGCTTTGCGGGCGGAGAAGAAAAGGATAGAAATCGAATGCAATATCGTCGATTCGGTAAAACCGAACTCCAGATTCCCGTTATCAGTTGCGGCGGCATGCGCTACCAGCAGTCCTGGAAAGACTACGAGACTGACAAGGTCACGCCCGAGAACCAGAGAAACCTCGAAGCCTGCATTCACCGCGCCGTGGAGCTGGGCGTCAATCACATCGAAACCGCCCGGGGCTATGGCACGAGCGAATACCAGTTGGGCAAAATCCTGCCGACCTTCCAGCGCGACAAGATCATCGTGCAGACCAAGGTGGGCCCCAGCGCCGACGTGTCGAAATTCGTTGAGGAGTTTGAAAAGTCCATGGGCCTGCTTCAGCTCGACTATGTGGACATTTTCTCCTTCCACGGCGTGAACACGCCCGAGTGTCTCGAAAATACGAAGAAGTGCATGGACACCGCCCTGCAGTGGAAGAAAGAAGGCCGAATCCGCGATATCGGCTTTTCCACCCATGGACCCCTGAGCGTTATCACAGACGCGATAAAGACGGACATGTTCGAGCATGTGAACCTGCACTGGTACTACATCTTCCAGAACAACTGGCCCGCCGTGCTCGAAGCAACGAAGCGCGACATGGGCGTCTTCATCATTTCTCCCAATGACAAAGGCGGTCTGCTCTACAAGCCCAGCCAGAAGCTCATCGAGCTCTGCGCGCCGCTCCATCCCATGGTCTTCAATGGTCTGTTCTGTCTCGCGCGGCCCGAAGTGCACACCCTGAGCTGCGGCGTTTCCTGCCCCGAAGACTTTGACATTCACATGGAAACAGTCCGTCTGATGGACCAGGCCGCCGAACACATCGCCCCCATCGAATCCCGCCTTCACGAGGCACTCGTCGACCAACTGGGCGAAGACTGGGTCGCCAACTGGGAAAAAGGCCTCCCCGAATGGGACGAGACCCCCGGCGATGTGAACATTCCGGTCGTGCTTCGCCTCTGGAACTATGCCAAGGCCTTCGATATGGTCGAATACGGCAAAATGCGCTATGGCCTCCTCGGCAACGGCGGGCACTGGTTTCCCGGTAAGAAACTCGAAGGCGTTGATCTCGAAGCGGTCACGGCGACCGTTGCGAAGCATCCCTATGCCTCCGTGATTCCCGAAAGACTCCAGGAAGCGCACGCGCTGCTCAAGGGCGAGGAAAAGAAGCGGTTGCAGGAGTAGGGGGGAGACGGTCGCACTGGGCTGCTATCGCAAGACCGATAGGCCATTGCGCCTTTGCCGCATTGATCGTATAATTCGTCATAGAGTGCGGCGAGCAATGGCATGCGCCTCTCCGTAACTGGGCACCCCGGTCGTCGGTACCGCTAATTCAATTCGAGGTCAAAGCGATCCTCTGATCAGGAGCGATTTATGAGTGTAACGATATCGGACGATCTCCTCGAAGCCGTGCAGATGAGCGGGAGTGAGTTCCGTATGGAACTGGCTGTTTTCCTCTTTGAACGGGAGCGGCTTACGCTAGCCCAGGCCGCACGCCTCGCGGAGGTAAATCGTCTGCGATTCCAGCACCTACTGGCGAGCCGGGGAATTGAGGCACACTACGACGTGGCTGAATTCGAGAACGACTTGCGTACGCTTCGTGAGCTGGGACGCGTGTGATTGTTGTCAGTGACGCGTCACCACTCATCAGCCTGGCTGTGGTCGGACATCTGGACCTCTTGCAAAAGCTCTATTCAGTGGTGCTGATTCCCGAAGCCGTCCACGGTGAAGCCATAGGTGTAGAAGATGATGCCCCCGGAGTAGCGGCTCTCGTTTCGGCCCCGTGGATACGCGTGCGGGCCGTGAGAGATCGAGCGCTGGTGGAAGCCCTAACGCTTAAGCTGGACCCGGGCGAGGCTGAGGCGATAGCCCTCTCCGTGGAAAATCAGGCGGGCCTGCTGTTGATGGATGAGCGTCGAGGTCGCATGGCCGCGACTCGGCTCGGATGCAGGGTCGTGGGGGTGCTGGGTGTGTTGCTTGAGGCAAAGGTGCAAGGGCACCTGTCGGTACTGCGGCCGGTGCTCGAAGCGCTCAATACGCAAGCAGGCTTTCACGTCAGCGCGGCGCTTATTGATAGAGTCCTGGAAGCTGCCGAAGAGTAGTGGTCATCGCGTTATGGGGATACCGAGACGTAGAGCCAGACGCCGTCTAAGAGACAGCATCGCAGTGCCTGTTTGTATTCGTTATCGGGCGCCGACTGCTGGAAGCGAGCGCCCTGCCAATAGAGGGAGGAGAAGAAGGCGGATTCGCAATGGGTGAATGCGCCTGTATCGTTCGAATGCAAGATTGGTCGTCGCCTCGTCCGATAGGTCACGCCGAACTGTCATGCCCAACTTGACCTCCCGCGCTGCAATCCGTATTCTCTCTTCTGGCTACTATCACCTCAATAGCGCCCTGCAGAGAGTGTACTGAGCAATCGAAGCCGATTGTGGTCGGCTAATGGAGGTTGGTATGGGCAGTCTATTCATCCGTCGCTGTTTTGGCCTTGTTATTGGCCTGCTTATTGTCATCTTCTGCACCCCACGGGTGTTCTCGGCCGACCGCCCCAACATCCTCCTCGCCATTTCCGACGACCAGTCCTTCTACCACACCTCCAAAGCGGGCTATCCCGCTATCCAGACGCCGGCCTTTGACCGGATCGCGAATGAAGGCGTTTACTTCACCCATGCAGTCACTGCATCGCCGGGATGCAGTCCTTCCCGCGCCGCCCTGCTGACGGGACGCTATTGCTGGCAACTGGAAGACGCGGCTACCCACGCGAGCGGTTTTCCGACGAAGTACGTGACCTATCCGGACCTCCTGGAAGCTGCGGGTTATTTCGTGGGATTCACCGGCAAGGGATGGGGGCCGGGCGACTTCAAGGCTTCGGGCCGCTCGCGAAATCCGGCGGGCCCCGAGTTTGCGGACAAGACGATGGCCTCTCCCGATGGGATTAATTCGAATGACTATGCGGCGAACTTCGGCGATTTTCTCAAGGCGCGAAAACCGGGGCAACCTTTCTGCTTCTGGTATGGCGGCAAGGAACCGCACCGCACGTATAAGAAGGGCATCGGCCTGGAGCAGGGCAAGCGCCTTGAGGACGCCAAGGTGCCGGGCTTCCTGCCCGATGCCCCGGAGATTCGCAGCGACCTTCTGGACTACTGCGCGGAGATAGAATGGTTCGACGCCCATCTGGGCCGCATGATCGCGATGCTGGAGCAGGAAGGGGAGCTGGACAACACGATTGTTATCGTGACGGCCGATAACGGCATGTCCTTTCCACGCGCCAAGGCCAATGTCTATGAAGCGGGCATACGGATGCCGCTGGCGATTCGGTGGGGCGCGAAGGCGCCCGGCGGTCGTACAAGCGACGACCTGATCAGCCTCACCGATCTCGCGCCGACCCTGCTGGAGGCGGCAGGCGTAACACACCCCGGCGCAATGGGCGACGCGCCGTCCATGGTTGGCAAGAGCATGCTGGCGTTGCTCATCAGCGGGAAGTCCGGCGTGGTCGAGCCATCGCGCGATGCAGTCTTCAGCGCGCGGGAGCGACACTCCTCCTCGCGGTACAACAACTGGGGCTATCCCCAGCGCGGTATCCGTACAGCCGAATACCTCTACGTGCGGAACTACCATCCGGACCGTTGGCCCGCCGGGGACCCGCAGAAATACGGAACGGGAAAGAATTCGGAAGACCTGAGCCAGCTTGGTCCAATGCATGACGCTTACCACGACATCGACGCGGGCCCCTCACTGACGTATCTCGTGGAGGGCCACAGTGATCCAGGTATTCGAAAGTTTCTCGATCTCGCCGTGGGCAAGCGTCCTGCTGAAGAGCTGTACGCCATCAACACGGATCCCGATTGCCTGGTGAATCTGGCGACCCATCCCGATTCCGCCAAAGTGAAGCGGGAGCTTTCGGGGAAGCTTGACGCCTTTCTCAAAGAGACAGGCGATCCCCGCGCTACGGGAGAAGGTGAAGTCTTCGAGACCTACCCGCGATTCAGCGAGATTCGGAAGTTTCCCGCGCCGGATTCGCCTAAGTGAGTAGGCGTAAGATCAGCTTAGTCGCTTTAGCAGGGCCTCCATCGTCTGGGGGCTTCCGCCACGGAGAAAATCGTTGAAGAAACTTGGAATACTTGCAGCCCTGATTCTGGCCACACTTTCAAGCGAGGCCGCACCGCGCCCCAACATCGTCCTGATCATGGCGGACGACATGGGCTATTCGGACATCCGGTGCTACGGCGGCGAAGTTCGCACGCCCAACCTGGACAAGCTCGCATCGGAAGGGCTTCGATTCACGCAGTTCTACAACGCGGCGCGATGCTGTCCCACGCGCGCTTCATTGCTCACCGGTCTTTATCCCCACCAGGCGGGCATGGGCGGCATGGTCAACAGCAAGACGGGCCCCGGCCCCTATCAGGGGTTCCTCAACGACCAGTGCGTAACCATGGCGGAAGTGCTGAAGGATGCGGGCTACACCACACTGATGGCGGGCAAGTGGCACGTGGGAGAGGACAGGCCCCACTGGCCGGTTGATCGGGGTTTTGATCGCTACTTCGGTCTGATTGGTGGCGCGATGAACTATTTCGACATCAAGCAGGTGAAGAATCCCGGAGAGGTGCGAAAGTTCGCGATCGACGGGGAAGCTTATGAGCCGCCGAATAAAGACTGGTATCTCACCGATGCAATTACCGACAACGCCGTGGCCTACCTCAGAGAATACGGCGTCAAGGAGAATCCTTTTTTCCTCTACGTGGCCTACACCGCGCCGCACTGGCCCCTGAACGCGCTGGAGGAAGATATCCAGCGCTACCTGGGCAAGTATTCGGAAGGCTGGGATGTCCTGCGCAAGGCCCGCTATCAGCGCATGATAGAAATGGGGCTCATCGATCCGGCGTGGGCGCTGCCGCCGCGCGACGGCGAGACCGTTGACTGGGAGTCTGTGGAAGATAAGGCCGACATGGATCGCCGCATGGCGGTGTATGCCGCGCAGATTGACCGCATGGATCAGGGGATCGGTAGGGTGTTGGCGGCGCTGGACGAGACGGGGAAAGGGGACAATACACTGGTTCTGTTCTTGTCCGACAATGGCGGTTGTCATGAAGGCGGGGCGCTGGGATTCGATAACCGCAAGAACGGCCAGCCCGCCGGGGGGGTGGACAGCTACATGAGCTATGGCCGCTCCTGGGCCAGCGCAAGCAATACGCCCTTTCGCATGTATAAACACTGGGTTCATGAAGGGGGCATATCGACGCCCCTCATCGCGCGTTGGCCCTCGGGCATTCCTTCTCGTGGCGGCCTCACACGACAGCCGGGCCATTTAGTGGATATCATGGCAACGATCGTGGAGCTGGCCGGGGCGACCTATCCCCAGACGTCCAAAGGCCAGGCCATCCTGCCGATGGAGGGGCGCAGCCTGGTACCCGCATTTCGCGGCGAGGTCCCGGACGGCGAGCGGATCCTCTACTGGGAACACATGGGCAATCGCGCGGTGCGCCAGGGGGACTGGAAGCTGGTGGCCGCCAAGGGCGGGCCCTGGGAGCTGTACAACCTGCTCGAAGATCGAAGTGAGATGAAGAATCGCATTGCAGACTTGCCGGAGAAAGCCGCAGAACTTCAGGCACTCTACGACACCTGGGCGGCGAAGGTGGGCGTTAAGGAGAGCGAGGACTAAGGCTTGCGTAGCTCGTTGTGGCGCGGAAGCGCTCCGGGGTGCTACGGTATTGTTCCGTGCGCGGGCTGACTCGGGGGAGCGGCCTGCATTGCCCATGGAGGTACCCCGCCGATGTTGACCACTCCTGTCGGCCGCTTATTCGTCATCACCGTCGCTGCGCTCTTTGCGATCACCTGCTTGCGAACTCGGAGCGTCGAGCCCGGTGTCGGCGCTGAGGCACACGTCTTCCTCCGAGGCGAGTCCGTTCTCGTTCCCCTTCCCGATGACCTCTCCGCCCCTGTCCATTCGTTGCGACTGCTGAACGAGCGTATGGAGTCCCTGTCCGAGCTTCCGGTGTCCGGGGCGAGCGTCAATCTGGGGGCCCTGCCTGTGGGGTGGTACCGCGTCGAATTTCAGGCACAGGACGGTGCATCGCTCGGTTTCACCACCGCCGCCGTGCTTGAGCCCGCAGTGGCGCCGTCTGCGGGGGACTCGCCCATCGCACTCGACGTGGCCCTGGCGTGGCTCGGCGCAAAGGATCAGCGCGACTGGCCCCTGATGGCCGAACTGGCGCGGCGGGCGGGTGTTGGCTGGGTGCGCGATCGCATTCACTGGCGCGAGGTTCAGGAATCAACGGGGGTCTTTCTGCCCCGCACGAAGTACGACGACAGTGCCGATATTCAGACGGCCTCGGGCCTCAAGATTCTCCAAGTCTTCCATACCCGACCTCAGTGGGCCCTGATCTCAACCACAGGCTCGGAGCGCCCCCGCACCGACCTGCTGAAGTTGCACGCCTTCTGCAGAGGGATGGCGGAGCGATTTCACGGCCGCGTGCAGGCCTGGGAACCATGGAACGAAGGCAACGCCGCGAATTTCGGGGGCTTCACGATGGACGAGTTATGCACCCTGCAAAAAGCGGCCTGGCTGGGCTTCAAGGCGGGTGACCCATCGCTCACCGTGTGCTGGAACCCCCTGGGCGGCATTAACCGGGCCACGCAGGTCGAGGATTTGCTTCGGAACGAAACCTGGCCTTATTTCGACGTCTACAGCATACATTCTTATGACTGGCCCCACGGCTATGAAGGGTATTGGGCCGATTCTCGCAACGGGGCGAGCGGCCGACCCATCTGGGTGACCGAGGGAGATCGGGGGATGAACGCCGACCCAGCCTCCGCAACAGGCGATTTCACGCCAGAAATGGACCGTCGCAAGGCGGAGTTTGTGACCCAGTCCTATGTCCGCAGCCTTTTCTCCGGTGCGAGTCGCCACTTTCACTTTATCCTGGGCCATTATATGGAAGGGGACAATCGCGTCCAGTTCGGACTACTCCGTGCGGACCACACGCCCCGTCCCGGCTATGTGGCCCTGGCCACGCTGGGACGCCTGCTGGCGGATGGGCGCTGCCTGGGACGATACGAAGTTCCAGAAAAACCTGAGCTGCACGTGTATGCCTTCCGCGCCCGTCCCGATGGTGTTGAGCGCGATGTCCTCGTGGCCTGGTGTGAGGGCGAGTTTGACTGGCCGGAGCGGGGCAGAATCAGCGCGCCGTGGCCGATTCCGGAGTCTCTGCTGGTCGAGGCCGCACTCGACTATCTTGGTCGGCCTCTGGAGCCCCGCGCCCCTGCGGAATTGAGTGCCGCGCCAGTGTTTCTGTTGCTGCCCGCAGGATCGAGCGACGCACTGAAGTTGCGAAGTGTCGCGGTGGAAACCCGGCGGACAGGAGAGGCGTCGCCCATCGTACTACAGTTCGACGCGCCGGGCATCGAACCGGTTATTCGCACCGTGGAGTGGACGCAGGAAGCGGCCTATGAATTTGAGCCCGGCACCGAACTGAAGGGAAACATGACGGTCTACAATCTGGGAGCCGCGAAAGCATCCGGGACCCTGCAAATGGTCTTGCAGTCATCGGGGGAGACGCTGCCCGCGAACACGTGGGAGGTCGCTCTGGATCCCATGACGCGGCAGGAAATATCGCTGGACCTGACCCTTCCGTCCGGCGGCGAGCCGCAGGATACCTGGCTCCTGTTCACCGGCGATTTTGGCTCGGCGGGAAAGCCTGTGCTCAGCGTGCGCAATCGAGCGGCGAAGGTGGGGGAGAAGCCATGAGCCTAACGAGGCGGGTGAGATATTCCGTGTAGCATTCCAAGGCCCAGCAGGGCGATTCCCAGCAGCATCAAATCCCCCGGAAGATAACGCCATACAAACTTGCCCCGAAGAAAGCAGCCACTTCCGCCACCATCGATAATCGCATTCAACTCCGCCTCGCTGAGCTCGCTGTCGCCATTGCCATCGAACATCTCGAACTCGCCGATGCTGAACGAAGAAAACGCGGCGGTTGCCTCGGCGAAGCTCAACTGACCGTCGCTATTCAGATCGAGTTCGTCAAAGGAGTCCAGCAGGATGGTTGCCTGCTCGACAGGATCGGGCTCACCTTCACCTTCACCTTCACCTTCACCTTCACCTTCACCTTCACCTTCACCCTCACCCTCACCCTCACCCTCACCCTCACCCTCACCCTCGCCCTCGCCCTCACCGGCGTGGGCAAGCACGGCTTCGCCAAAGCTGCTTCCGGTTTCCACATCCCAAATGCGAACGACACGCACCTCGTCGAAAGTTACATCGATGGGAAGATGAACCGCCAATGAGGCGTTGTCATATCCGCCAACCTTTCGGATATCCCTGCCATAAAGGTCGACGCCACCCTCAAGAGTAGTATCAGGGAAGCCGAATATGCGCACATCGCCACCCTCGCCATCGAAGAAGAAATTCTCCAGGAGCAGCGTGCAGTTGTTGACCACCGTGACGGTGCCCGCCACGTCGTGGTCAGTCGCGACAAAGTCCCCTGTTTCACCTACATGCGCGCTGTCGTCGTCGCAATCCGGTTCGGGGATATCCAGCGTAACCCGCAGGCGACCGAAATTATTGGTCTCGTCCGATTCCAGAATGTGGTTGGCGGCGTCCACCTCGATCTCCAGCCAGTAAGAGCCAGAGGGCACATTGGTCACATCGATCCACTGCTTTTCCAGGAAGCGGGGATAGATGTCCGTCCAGCCGACGGAGATACCATGATTTCCATCCTTCGCCTGAAAGCCGAAAACCGGCGCGCCGGGCAGGCTGCGATCATAGGGGGCGGAACTCGTAATTCGCACGGCCGGTTTCGTTCCCGTGGCCACGATGTCGCCCACGCCATCGCCGTCGGTAATTTCGCGGAGGCGATAGGCCACCCAGCCCTCGGCCTCCATCATGCTGATCGCCGGATTGTATATGAAGCCGCCCGCATCGCGGAGGTATCCGGGACCTCCCGTTTGCTGTATGCGTTGATTTACCGGCTGTCGCCCATCACCGAGGTCCTCGCCGGTTGCTTCCAGCAGATAGTCACCCGTGCCGATGTTGGGCAGGGAAGAATCAAAGCGGAAAAGTACCCGACCCGGCTGGCGATTGATGTCCAGCAAGTTGTTGTCCATGCGCTCGGGGTCCACAATAAGATCAGGAAGGCGATCGATCTGCGCGGGGGCGCTCGAAGCGAAAAGCAGCGCGGCGAAGGCGACCATTGTGGCGCTCGCCGATATGGGAAAAGAGAGGACCATCGTTTTTCCTGCCTGTTGCGCGGGAGCTGTTGTGAGCAAATGAACCGCCGCCACTATAACAAGGGGCTTGGGGAAAGGCAACGCGGGGGGATAGGACGGATAGGACCGACGGGACGGATTTGCATGGGTCGTATCGATCCTATCCGTCCTGTAAAGTACGAAGGCCGCCCCACACGCAAAGGGGCGGCCTCGCTTCCAAGAAGAATCAACCCAGTGTGTGCGCCCCGTTCACGGCGATATTCTGGCCCGAAATGTAGGAGGCCTCATCGCTGGAAAGAAACAGCACCGTGTCCGCCACTTCCTTCGGCACGCCCCAGCGCTTCATGGGCAGGCCGGCCAAATAGCCGTCCTTGAGTTCCTGGGGGTCTTTCTCATGACGCTCCACCAGGATCCAGCCGGGCGAAATCATGTTAACGGTGATGCCCCAGGGGGCAAGCTCATTGGCAAGACTGCGGTTGAAGCCGGTCTGACCGCCCTTGGCCGCGCAATAGGCGGTGAAGTTCGGAACGCCCCGTGTGAAGACTTCGGAACCGATATTGATGATGCGGCCCGCGCGACGTTCCTTCATGCCGGGTAGTACGGCTCTGGTGAGCAGATAGGGACTCTTTACGAAGAAGTCCAGCATGGACTGGTAGAACTCCCAGGTATACTCCTCAATGGGCATCTGGGGCTGATCGGGCGTGGCGTTCACCACCAGAATGTCCACCGGTCCCAGGGTATCCACGATCTCCCGGTGCATGCGGTTTACCTCGTCTTCCACGATGACGCTGCCGCGCAGCATGATGCCTTCGTGTCCCGCATCCTTGAACTCTTGAAAGGTCTTTTCCGCGCGGGCCTGATTGTTGTTGTAATTCAGCGCAACCTTGGCGCCCGCAGCGCCCAGTTGCATGGCCATCACCTTTCCCAGGCCCGTGCTGGAGCCGGTAATCCAGGCAACCTTGCCTGCCAGTGAAAAGGGGTGCGATCCGTTGGTGGTCATTTAGTGCTCTCCAGTAATGTTCGATTAGGCCCGGTGTCTGGGCAGGATTTATGGAACTATGGAGCGGGGACTACGCATCCCCCGGTTGCTTTTCATCGCAACCATATTCCTCTTTGGGGGCTGTAAAGCCTCCGCTCAATAACCTTATGCCAAAATATCATGCACGATGTGTCCGTGCACGTCGGTCAGGCGCATATCTCGTCCGCTGTAATGGTAGGTCAGCTTCGTGTGATCAAAGCCCAGCAGATGGAGTATCGTCGCGTGGAGATCGTGAATCTCCACCTTGTTCTCGATCGCCTTGTAACCGAATTCATCCGTGGCGCCGTAGACGACGCCGGGCTTCACGCCGCCGCCCGCCATCCAAATGGTGAAGCCGAAGGGATTGTGGTCGCGCCCGACCGTGCCCTGGGCGAAAGGCGTTCGCCCGAATTCGCCCGCCCAGATCACCAGGGTTTCGTCCAGCAGTCCGCGGCACTTCAAATCCTTGAGCAGGCCCGCAATGGGCTGGTCCACGGCCAGGGAATTGAGACTGTGGTTGCTCACCAGATCGCCATGGGCGTCCCAGCGGTCTTGGCCGTCGATGGGCGGGCAGGTCAATTCGACGAAGCGAACCCCGCGTTCAATGAGTCGCCGTGCGATGAGGCACTGAAGGCCATAGGCGCGGGTCTGTTCATAGGCGGCTTCCATGCCATAGAGGCGTTTGGTCGCATCGCTCTCGCCTTTGAGATCCACCATGTCGGGAACCGCCGTCTGCATGCGGTAGGCGAGTTCGTAGTTGGCGATGGCGGCCTCCAGCGCGTCGTGGTGGCCGCGCACATTGAGGGACGCTTGATCGAGTTGATTGAGCAGGCCGAGCTGGGCGATCTGCGCGCCCGGCACACTTTCCGTGGGGGCGATATTTGCCAGTGGATAGGCCTGCGCCTTGAAGAGCGATGCCTGGTACGCGGCGGGAAGAAAGCCCGCGCCGAAATTGTCCACGCCACCGGAAGGGATAAGGCCACCGTTCAGCACAACGAAGCCCGGAAGATTCTGATTCTCCGTGCCCAGTCCGTAGAGCGTCCACGCGCCCATGGAAGGGCGACCCACGAGGCCGTGTCCCGTATGGAGAAAGTAATTGGCCTGGTTGTGTTCGGAAAACTTCGATACCATGGAGCGGATGATGGCCAGGTCATCCACACACTCGCCCACGTAGGGGAAGAGATCGGAGACCGGCGTCCCGCTCTGGCCATATTGCTTGAAGGCCCAGGGACTGCCCAGGGTGGAGCCGTTGTTATCGAATTGGGTTGGCTCCATGGTCATCGAAAACGGCTTTCCGTTCTCGGCAGTCAGACGCGGTTTGGGATCGAAACTGTCCACCTGGGAGACACCACCATCCATGTACAGGAAGATGACGTTGCGGGCCCTGGCGGGATAGTGCGATGCTGCGGGTGCGACCCCGCCGCGCTGCACGGCGCCGTAAGCGCGCTCGGCGAGCAGGGCGGAGAGCGCTATGGCGCCGAAGCCATTGGCGCAGCGCAGCAACATGTCGCGCCGGGTCAGGGGCGCGGGGCTCGTATGTTGCCGACAGGCGCATCCAGTTTCACGGTCTTGATTCATGGGGTAAATCCTGGGCTCAGCCGATGTAAATGAATTCCTTGAGCATGAATATGGTATGGCACAAGTCGGTCAGCACGCGTCTGTCCTTCCAGACGTCGCCATCCGAGATGCCGTAGAGCGCGGCCTGGGACCGCACGAAAGCGCCGAGCGCGCCACGTTCGTCGTCCCGTGGGGCCCGTGTAAGTGCTTCCTGATAGAGCCGTTCCAGCAGGGTATCGAGATCCGGGGGCTCGCTCGCCAGCATCCTTTCGCACCAGACCTGTGCCTGGGCCAGCACGAAGGGATCATTCATCATGATGAGCGCCTGCGCGGGCAAATTGGATACCGTTCGGGCGCCGATGGTGGTGTCGGGGACAGGGGCGTCGAAGGCCATCACCATGGGGAGAAGGTGATTGCGACGCACTTCCAGATAGACCGTGCGGCGTCGATTGCCATCCATCGGGCCGGACGCGGGGCTGCGCCGGTTCTGCTCGAATGGAGCCACGTAAGCCTGAACGGACGGGCCGTACATGGTGGCGTCCAGATTGCCGCCGAGCGCCAGGAGGGAATCGCGAATAACTTCGCCTTCAAGGCGCTTCACCGTCATGCGGTGGAGATAAAGATTCGCCGGATCGAGCTTCTCGCTTTCCGGGGAGCAGGGCACGCTGCTCATTCGCCACGTCTCCGTACTCATGAGGTATTTGATGAGCCACTTCGTGGACCACCCGTTTTCCACGAAGCGCGTGGCCAGGAAATCCAGCAGTTCGGGGTGCGTGGGCGGCTGGCCCAACTTGCCGAAATTGTCCACGGACGCCACGATGCCCCGCCCGAAAAGATGGTGCCAGATCCGGTTCACGTACACTCGGGCCGTCAAGGGGTTTGCCGGGTCCACCATTTTCTCCGCCAGCGTGAGCCGATCGGGCGCGACGGGATCGATGCGGGTGCTCAGCGCCGCCAGAAAGCCACGGGGTACGGGGTCGCCGGCATTCCTGTGGTCGCCGCGGATGAAGTACTCCGCATCGTCGGGGGAGCCGTCGGTGATGGCCACGGCTTTCATGGGCTCCGCAATGCGTTCTTCGGACTGGAAGAGGGCCGCTCGGATGGCGTCGCGCTCAGCAAGTTTTTCCGGGCTCCACCAGAGGCCCCGACGGAGGAGAAGGGCGGCATAGGGGTTCGAGCAGCGGGCTTGAAGATCGCCGGTCGCCCACGCGGCTCGAAAAGCCGCTTCGTAGCGCCGTGCGAGCTCTTCCAGCGTCGCTGTCGCGTTCGGGGCATCCGGCTGAACGAGATCCGCGAAGGACAACGCCGGGTCGATCGGCGGCTCAGGATTATTGCTGAAAACGATCTTGTCGACCGCGATGTAACCATTACTTTCGTCGATAATCTCGATGTAGGCGGTTCGTCCCCGGTATTTTCCCACCTGCTTGCCCATGGAGTGCCAGGCAAAGGCCCCACGGGTGTCGCCCACGTAGATCATCGTGTCGCCAAAGAGGAGGCCATTGTCGGGTGTCAGTTGGTAGCCGTCGATGACCAGTCGAATGCGCGTGTTCTGCCCCGCCAGACGGAAATGGATATAGTCGCTGTCAATTTTGAAATTGGGGGAGCGGAGTATGCCCTGCAGGCGCCCAGCGCCGAGGCCGCTGTGAGCCGTGCCCTGGAGCGTGGGGAACACCTCCCCGTGGAGAAACTGCCAGGCATTGGCCGGGGAAGGTGCTGCGCCAAAGGCGTCTCCCGAATTGAACCAGCCCTCGAAGTCCGTCCCATCGAAGGTGGCATAGACCCGGTTCGTCGGATCTTCCTGAGTCGTCGCGGGCGCGGTGGCCAGAGCGCGAGTGCTGTCGAGAAAGGTCTGGGCTTCCGCCACGCGCGATTCGCGGGCGAGTCGATGCCAGGCATGGAGGGGATGACTGGGCCTTTCGACGCCCGGCTCGGACAGGGCCACAACCCAGCGATCGAGCAGGTCCGCGTCAAGCTGCATTTCTCCCGCAACCACGGCGATGGGGCGTCCCACGGCGGGCCGTGGCTCGGGATGCGCGTTGTCCGGCGGAATTTCCAGGGGTACGCCGTCCGTGGGCTTGGGTGCGTCGAACAGAACGATTGCGGCTGCTGTTAAATAAGGGGCGACGGAAAGGTGATCGACAGTAGGTGTCGCGTCAACGACGGACAGCGTTCTGGCGATCTGGTCGCGGAACACGGCCTGGTGGGCCACTGTACTGGAGTGTATTTTGTGGCCGGGATCGAGAAAAGCCACCGATTGCCGGGCGCTGTAAAGGTGACCTGCCATCCCGTAGTAGTCCCGTGCGGGAATGGCGTCAAACTTGTGGTCGTGGCAGCGGCTGCAAGAGACCGTCATACCCAGAAAGGCCTTGGACATGACATCGAGCTGGTTGTCGATGCGATCCGCCTGATCGCGCTGCACGTCCACCGGGGCGTGGGTGGCCTGGTGCATGTACCAGAAGCCCGTGGCGAGGACCGATTCGTTGAAGCGTCCCTCGCGATTCTCGCGCGGCTGCTTCAGCAGGTCGCCCGCGATGTGTTCGCGCACGAACTGATTGTAGGGCACGTCGTCGTTCAACGCGCGAATCACATAGTCGCGGTAGGGCCAGGAATGGCGAATGGGATAGTCGCCTTCGTGGCCGTGGGTCTCGGCATACCGCACGAGGTCGAACCAGTGGCGCGCCCAGCGTTCGCCGAAGGCCGGCTCGTCCAGGAGTCGATCCAAAAGGCGGCTGTAGGCGTCCGGCGAGGCGTCGGCGACGAAGGCATCCACCTCTTCGGGGGCGGGCGGGAAACCGGTCAGGGCAAAAGAGGCGCGCCGCGCAAGCACCCGGCGATCCGCCTCGGGTGCGGTGGTCAGTCCCTTTTCCTCGCGCTTCGCCTGGAGAAACTGGTCCACCGGGTGGTGCTGAAAGCGCTCATCTTGAACCGCAGGCGGCGCGGGATCGCTCACAGCCTGCCAGGCCCAGTGCGTATCGCGCCGTTGCTCCAGGTCGAAGACCTCCACAGCCGCGCCGCCCATTGGTACGGGCTCTTCAGGCCAGGGAGCGCCGCGCGTGATCCATTCGGCGAGGGCGTCGCGCGCTTCCTGGGGGAGAATGCCCTTGGGCGGCATCTGGAGATCTACGTTGTCATACGCTACGGCGAGCTGGATACGGCTCTCGGCCAGATTCCCTGCGATGAGGGCCGGGCCGGACTCGCCACCCGCGAGGATGGTACTAATATGGTCCAGGCGCAGACCGCCCTTCTGGGTTTCCGCGCCATGGCACTCGTAGCAATACTGGCTCAGCACCGGTCGCACCTTGGATTCAAAGAATTCCAGGTCCTGGGGCGATGCCGGGGCTCTCATTTCTTCGGCAATGACGCCGGAACCAACGGTCAGCGTCCCGATGAACAGAGCGCGCGCGAAAGACTTCAAAGACATGCTAATACCCGCCTGACGTGTTGCCAATACTCGATGGATACAGTGTACACAAGACGATGGGGAAAATCACCCGGCGGATGGCGGGCGTAGCGTGCCACACAGATACCCGTCGTCCTCCTGAAGTTGTTCGCCGGGTTCTGAGACCCGCCCGCCTCACACCCCGTTTGCCATCAGCCGCCCGTCGATAAATTCCTTCGCCCGGGGTACATCCGATTCATCCAGGTGCTCGATGATGATAGGAATGTTCGGGTGCTTCCGGGCGAGGCGCTTCAGGTAGAGGTCGTAGTTCAACACTCCCAGCCCCGGCGGGGGCAATTCAATCATGCCGACGCCCTGCAAGGCGTGCCCTTCACCCGCGTCAATGTTGGAAAGCACCACGCCCTGATCCTTTTCCGCCTTGCGCACGTCCTTGGCATGGGCGATGACGATCTTGTCGGATAAGGCATCGAAGATGGCGTTGAGTTGCGTGTCCATTTGGTCGATATTGTGCGTCTCGAAATAGTTCGTCGGGTCCATCAGCAGGCCAAGTGTCGGGTCGTTGATGTCGGCAAAGAGCCGAAGGGTCTCCTCAATCGATCCGATGACATTATTGACGTAGGTCTCGATGAGAAAGCGCGCGCCGTGCTCTCGGGCGCACTGGACGATGTCCGCGATCACGTCGCGACATTCCTCGTAGCCCTCGCGCGTCTTGTTTCTTGGATGGTGTACCCAGTCGCTGTCGGGGTCGAAGGTTCCCGTCTCGCTGATGACGTAGGGGGTGCCCAGTTCGCACGCGTGGTGGAGGATCTGTTTGAGCATCGCCAGATTGGCCTTGCGTTTATCCGGATCGGGGTGAACCAGGTTCGTGTAGCCCGAGATGCAGCAGATGGGCAGATTGTAGCGGCGAAAGGTGTCGCGGATGGTCTTGCATTTCGCCGTGTTGATGTCGTTAACACCGAGATCCATATCCTTGAAGACGAGGTCGAGCTGGACCGTGTTGAAGTTCAGCGCCCGGATGCGCCGCGCGCTCTCTTCCAGCGTGTAGGGGAAATAGGCGTTTAGAATTCCGACTTGAATCATGTTGATGCTCCGTCGTGTTTGAACGTCAGTTTGGCATGCGCCGGATGTTACCCGGAACCTGGGGCTGGTGACTACGGGCGCTTTCAATCGCCGCGAAACACAACGCCAAACTCCTCAAATTGTTTCGGGCGCTGTTAGCTGGGGGGCGGTTCTCGGCGATGGCGCACAGCAATTCCGCCATGGTTCCTTCGAAGCCGTTCTTGAACCATTCTCCGGTTAAGGCGGGGCGTGCGATACCGTGCTCGTTGTACAGCGTTACCGCCTGGTGGCTTAAGTCGGGGCCCGTGCTTTGGAGGGTGCCGAGCGTGCCCGCGATGAAACTGTGGTCTGTCGCGCCGAATTTCGTGGCCGCATCAAACACCAGCGTGGCCTGAGCGTTTGGGTACTCCACAATAACTTGACCCAGCATGGGCGGTTTGTTGGTCTGGCGTGCCGTCCGCGCTTCCGAAGCAAAGACACGCAAGGGCGCGGTATCGCCCATGAAGCAGGTCAGCATGTCGAACCAGTGAATCGCGAAGTCGTACAGAATCAGGTGCGGTATGTCGTTAAAGACCGTAGTCTCGGTCCAGGCATGGTCCCAGTGCACCGCCAGATGGACGGCGTTTACCTCGCCGATGACTCCCGCGGCGATCGCCTGGCGCATGTAGCTGAAGTGGGGGGCCCAGCGGCCGTTCTGATTGACGGCGAGCTTGAGATTTCTCTCCTCCGCCAGCGCAATCAACCGCTCGCCTTCGGCAAGGTCCAGCGTGAAGGGCTTCTGGCTCAGCACATGCTTCCCCGCGCGAAGGGCGGCCTCGATCATGGCACCCCTCACCTCTACATGGGTGGCGATATCCACCACTTCGATACCGGGGTGTGCGAGCAGGGTGACGTAGTCCGCGTAGACCGCGCCCGAAGGATTGTAGGTATCCCGCCGACCCGATGCACGGTCTTCATCGACATCGCAGAAGGCCAGCACGGGAAAACCGGCGTCGCGGTAAGCGTCGAGGTGGTAGGCCGTGATGCCCCCGCACCCGATGAGACCGATTCCCGGTATGGGCTGGGGCGCACGGGGCGGAAGCCAGGGGAGCTCCGGCGCGGGAATCTCGTCCAGAGCCTGAGTGGAAGAAACTTTCAGATCGGATTCGCCCACGACTCGTTGCCTCACTGCGTTTGGGTTGCCAGTAGAGGAGTGTACCCGATGGCCGGGAAGGATTAAAAAGTCATCCGTCTTGCCAGAAATACGAAGCCCCCCGAAGTGGGGGGCCTGCCCAATGTGTCTGCTCCCGCTTTTTCCGCGCGCAGCCGAGTCCAGGTTTCCAGTATCGGCGCGGCATGGGGTGCGCACCGACACCACCACCATCCTCAAGTCCGTAAGTCAGCCGATCGGCTCACCCGATCCGTCCGCATCGCCCATCACGGCGAATCGAATGACCCCGGAAGCATCGGTGTAAAAGCCGTGGTTCCCGGTCACGCCATACTCCTTCGCGTTGGCGTTGAGCGTAAAGTTGTCCACATCACCGCCGAGGACAAAATTGTAGCCGCCCCGGGCCGGATCCCAGTCGCCCGCCAGGAAGGATGGGGTGGCCGTTGTCAGGTCATCGAAATCCGTCGCGAACACATAGTTCGTCGCGCTGTAGGCCGTCTGTGCGCCCATCACCGTCCGCAGATTCTGTATCGCCGCCGATTCGTTGGTCTGGATACGCGAGCGCAGCAGATTCGGGATGGCGATGGCCGCAATGATGGCGATTATCCCGACAACAATCATGAGCTCAATCAGAGTAAAGCCGCTTTTTTTGCTCATATCCCATCTCCTATCCGTTCGTTATGATCAGTGCGGTAATATTCTGTACCTGGAGGTCAATTGACCTGCCAGGATAGAGCATTTGCCGTGCCAGATGCTTAAGGTGTTGTAAACAGGATGGTTAGCAATATGCCCCCTCTCGCGACCACCCGGCGATGCGCATTATTTCGCCCCTGAGGGGGACTGAGTGACAAAAAATGTCACTTCTCCGGGCGCCGGACTCCGCCTCGGGTGCGCATTTCCGGAATAACACCCGATTGTGCTATGGTGTGCGGCCCGTAAGCCCCCTTCAATGTGTGCATGGATCGAGGGGCTGCGTAGGAACATGTCACCCTTTTACGCCATGGTACGCCCGACTGATGAGCCGAAATCTTCTGATTGATCCCTGCTGGAGCGCCGAGGACCTGGGGAAGCCCCTGCCGGATTCGCCCCACGCTACCTCCGTGGCCCTGCCCTGCTGGGATCATGCCGTGGGCTACGAGGAAGGCCGCCCGGAAATTGTCTCCGCCATGCAACTGGGTTATCCCCGTTTCGTGCTTCATCCCCAGGTCGCCGAACTTTTCGCCCTGCTCGAGAAACGCTACGGTCGGCCCGGTGAGCGATGTTTCGCCTTCCCCTCGGAGGAAGCCGCGGACCGGTGTGTTCTCTTCCTCATGGAGCGAGGCTGGGCCAACGCGCGCCGTGAACTCTGCCCGGAGACCCGGATCCATGGGGTCTTCTTCCCCGAGGAGGGTTTCCGCGATGCCAAGGCCTTCTGGCAGCATTTCGGGAAGATCATCAGTTCGCGCCGGGCGGAAGCCGCCCTCGAAGGGCGCGAAGCCGCTCCCGGCGGCCCCGAAGCCAAGAAGATAATCCGCGAACGCATCGGCGCTTTTCTGGGTGAATCCCCCGACCACGTGTGGCTCTATCCCTCGGGCATGGCGGCGATGAGCCGGGCCATGCGCCTCGTGCAGGAACGTCGCCCCGGCGCAAAAAGCATCCAGTTGGGCTTTCCCTACGTCGATGTTTTCAAGGTGCAGACGGTCTCTGGACCCGGAAGTCACTTCGTGGGAGACTATGATCTCGATATGGTCGGCGCGCTCCTGGCCTCCCAGCCGATTTCCGCCATCGTCTGCGAATTTCCCGGCAACCCACTCCTGACGGGCTGCAGCCTGCCCGACCTCGCGAAACTCGCCCACCACCACGGGGTTCCTCTGATCGTAGACGACACGGCGGCCACGTACGCCAACGTAAACGTGTTTCCCCATGCGGACATCGTGGTGACCAGCCTGACCAAGGCCTTCTCCGGTGAGGGTGACGTGATGGCGGGGGGGCTGGCGGTCCATGGCGGGGGGCCCTTTGGCGCCGCGTTCGCGGCCGAGGCCGCCCGCAATTTTGACGAGCTCTTCTGGGACGACGATGCGATCGTGTTGGAGCGGAATTCCCGGGATTTCGAACAACGTGTGTTCAAGTCCAATGCCACGACCGAAGCGCTCTGCGACTGGCTCGTGCGGCAGCCCGCGGTCCACTCGGTGTTCTATCCCAAGTATTGCCTGCGCGACGCTTATGGGGAGATCATGCGACCCGGCGGCGGTTATGGCAGCCTGTTTTCCGTTGTTCTCCACAACGGCCCGGCCAACGCGCCCCGGTTCTATGATCGCCTCCAAATCTCAAAGGGCCCGAGCCTCGGAAACAACTTCTCCCTCGCCTGTCCCTACACCTTGCTGGCCCATTTTGAAGAGCTCGACTGGGCGGAGAGCCACGGGGTATCTCGCTGGCTCGTCCGGGTATCCATCGGTCTGGAACCGCTGGAAGATCTCAAGTCCCGATTCGCCGAGGCCTTGGACGGACTCACCATAGCTTAGGAACGCGGACGTCATGCTGAGAAAGAAAATCGAAGCCGCAGTCATTCAGTTTGACTGTCCTCCCGACAAAGACGAAGCCATTGCGCGCCTCGAGACCTTGATTGGCGAGGCCGCCGTGGGCGCGGATCTAGTCCTCATCGCCGAGACCCCCTTCACGCCCTACACCACGGTCGCCGACTTTCGCCCTCTGGCGGAAGCGGTGCCCGGTCCCTTCAGTGACCGGCTTGGCCGACTCGCCCAGCGCCACGGAGTATATCTGTGCAGCGGCACCATCGAGCGCGATGGCGATGCCGTCTACAATACGGCCCTGTTTTATTCGCCGGGGGGCGATCTGCTCCACAAGCACCGGAAAGTCACCCTGGCCTCCTGCGACCTGACCGGCGGCTTCACCGCGGGGTCTACAATCGAGGTCGTGGAGACGCCCTTTGGCCGGGTGGGAATTCTCATCTGCCTGGACACCATCGAACGCGCCAACCAGAACGCGATGGCGGAGCAGCGTCCGGACCTTATCCTTGTGCCCTCCTACGGCCTCGCCAAGACCAATTACGGTAAGTCCGAGGTCATCGACTGTATGGTCGATGAATGCCTCGATGAGTGGCGCATGAGGATGCGGATGCTGGCCAAGTTCTGCGGGGCCTATCTTCTGCGTGCGGACCACTGCGGTGTGGAAGGGCCGCAGGTTCGGGTGGGCCACTCTCTTGCAATTCACCCCGGCGGCCACGTCATCGCCGAGGCCACCATGCGCCCGAGTATCCTTCGGGTGACGCTGGACCCATCGCGCGCGGAGCAGATGCGCTGGTAGTATTCTTGCAGCGGCGGCGTGCAAGCGGTACTATATCGGCTCTTCCAGATGGGGAGCGTCCGGAAGCCCAATAATCTTCACCGTCGGGGTAAGATATTCCAACCCAGGAATCAACCCAATGCGCGCCGATCGGGGTGTGGTAACCTTTAATACTGGACGCCTCCGCCGGTTCTGCGATTTCACCCGAGGAGTAGTAGTTCGTGTCCGCTGCATTAAAGCCCCTGAATAGCGACCAGCGCGCCTGGCAATACAAGATTTTGTTTTCCACCTACATGGCCTATGCGGGCTTCTATCTTGTTCGCAAGGCCTTCGGTTCCGCAAAGCCCCTGATGCTGGAAGAGGGGAGCGGCTATGATTTTGGCCTCCACGGCGTTTCCTACATCTGGACGGCCTATCTCGTCGCCTACATGATCGGCCAGTTCGTCAACAGCTTCGTCGGACGCAAGTATGGTCCCCGGAGTCTCCTGCTCGGTGGCCTGGGTGCTTCCATCGCCATCAACGTCGTCTTCGGTTTCTCTAACTCCCTGAGCACCTTCATCGTGTTCATGTTCTTCAATGGACTCGTGCAGGCCGCGGGCTGGCCCGGCGTGGTGGGGGGGGTGGCGGAATGGCTGCGCAAAGCGGAGCGCGGCACCATCATGGGCGTTTGGTCCACCAGCTATCTGGTGGGCAACATCGTTGTGAAGGCCCTGGCGGGCTGGCTTCTCGCCCATCTTGGCGTTCCCTATGCGTTCTGGGGCTGTACCCTCGTTGCCTTCGCCGTGTGGTGGATTATCTACTTCTGGCAGCGGGATAAGCCGGAGGATGTCGGTCTCGATCCCATCATCGATCACGACGAAGACGCCGTGGACAATGCGGTACAGGCCTCTACCGCCGAGTCCGTCAACTTCAAGGACTATCTCCGGATTGTGCTCAATCCCATCGTGCCCCTGATGGGCATTGCCTATTTCTGCATCAAGTTCTTGCGCTATGCCCTTGATTCCTGGCTGCCCACCTTCCTCTATATCCAGTCGCGGCAGGAAGGACTGGACCCCGCCAATCAGCTCGGCGTGGATCAGGCATCCTATTACTCCACCATCTTCGACTTCGCCGGTTTCGCGGGCGCCATCATAGCTGGAATCGTGCTGGACCGACTGTTTCGCGGGCGGTGGGAGCGCCTTACCCTGCTGATGGGCATCGGCATTGTCGTGGGCTACCTGATGGTTTTGCAGTGGGGTACCGATCCGACCATGCTCGCAATTTGCTTTGGCATGGTGGGCTTCATGCTCTACGGACCGGACACGCTGCTGTGCGGTGTCGCGGCGGTCGTCGTCGCGGGCGAGCGCAACGCCGTGGCCGTTGCGGGGCTGGTTAATGGCATCGGCAGTATCGGGCCGGTCGTGCAGGAACTCTGGATTCCCTACCTCATGGAGGGACGCGAGCCGGTGGATCAGATTCGAAATGTGAACATGCTCGGCCTCGGGACGGCCCTGCTCTTTGTTGTCATCATGTTCATCCTCTCGTGGCAGGTTCATCGCATTCACAAACGAAACGAACTGCGTCAGCAGTCGGAGCAAAGTTCGAATGAGTAAGAAGGTTCTCGTCACCGGTGCCAGCGGGTTCGTCGGCGGCAGCGTCCTGCACCATGCGCCCGCCGACTGGGATATGCATGCCTGCAGCCGAAGTCCCCTCGCGGGGGTGCCCGCCAACGTGGTCCATCATGCCTTTGACCTCGCCGACAAGGCGAAAACGGCGGAAATCGTCGCGTCGGTAAAGCCCGACGCCATCATCCACATTGCGGCCATTGCCAATATCGACTATGCCGAGGCCAACCAGGAAGAGACCGCGCTGGTCAACACGGAGACGACCGGTCGCCTGGCGCGCCTCGCGGCCGAGCATGGCGCGCGTTTCCTCTTCTGCTCCACGGACAATGTCTTTGACGGTGTGGACGGTTTCTACAGTGAAGATGCCCTCGTATCACCGGTTAATTTCTACGGCCGCACCAAAGTGGCCGCGGAAGTCCTCGCCCACGAGGCCCTGGAAAACTCCGTCATTGTTCGCGTGGCTTTGGTCATCGGCATGCCCATCATGGGGTCGGGCAATTCATTCCTCGTGAAGATGGAAGAAAATCTCCGGGAAGGCCGGGAGATTCAAATCCCGGAGAACGAAGTGCGTTCGCCCGTGGACGTCATCACCCTCGGGAAAAGCCTGCTGGAACTCGCGGGGAACGACTTTACCGGAACCATCAATCTTGCGGGCAGCACCTGTCTCAATCGTTATGAAATGGCGAAGCAAATCGCCCGAAAGCTCGGCCACAGCGAAGGCCTGATCGTCCCGACCGACTCCAATGCCATGCCCGGCCGCGCACCCCGGCCCAACAACGTTTCCCTCGCCAATGCCCTGGCGAAGGAAACGCTGAAGACTCCCATGCGCGATTTGGACGAGGCGCTGGATATGATCTTTGGAAGGTGAACCGCGAATGAACGCGAATTAACGCGTATCTTCGTTGGTTCGGGGACACGTTCGCTGATAAGTGCCTTTCCTATGCTTGTTTTCAATAGAGCAATCCCATCACGGGGCTTCGCCTCAACCATAGCGGTGAAATATACGCCAGTATCTGTCGCGAGAGCCGAGGCTATTTTTGAAGCAGACGATATGCGACGATAAAGTCGCCACTTCAGTTGCCGGTATTCTTAATTCGCGTTAATTCGCGTCCATTTGCGGTTCAAAAAAAGAGGTTTCCCCATGAACGACGAACTTACCATCAAGTTTGGCAGCCAATACGGTCCGGAAGAAGAGGCAGCGTTGCTGCGCGTGTTGCGCGACAACGCCCCCACCTGCGGCAATGCCTGCGTTGATTTTGAAAAGGAATTCGCTGAGTACTGCGGCACAAAGTACGCCCGGGCCGTCAGTAACGGCACCGCCGCACTGTTCCTGTCCATGGTTGGTCTGGGCATCAAGCCCGGCGACCGCGTCATCACCACGCCGATGACGTGGATTGCCACAGCGGCGGTCCCGGTGACCCTTGGCGCCGAAATCGACTTTGTCGACGTGGATCCCGTGACCTTCAACCTCGATCCCGCCCAGCTCGAAGCGGCCATTACGCCGGACACGAAGGCGATCATCCCCGTGCACCTCTACGGCCAATGTGCCGATATGGACGCCATTCTCGCCATAGCCGACAAGCACGGCATCCCGGTGGTGGAGGACTCGTGTCACACCATCGGCGGGCAGTACAAGGGCCGCATGGCGGGTTCCATGGGCGCGGCGGGTTGCTTCAGTTTTCACGAGCAGAAGAACATCTCCACCCTCGGCGAAGGCGGCATGGTCGTCACCAACGATCCGGAAATTTTCGAGCGTGTCTCACTCTATCGTTCCCACTGCACACGGGTTCATGGTGGCAACACCAAGTACTGCGCGCTGGATCCCGACAAGTTCCCCATGGACAAGAAGTTCTGGTGGCAGGACTTCGACGACTGTGGCTACAACTATCGCATGACCGATATCCAGGCCGCCGTGGGCACCGAGCAGTTGAAAAAGGCCGATGTCCTGAACCAGCGCCGGATCGACAACGCGGCGTATCTCACGGAGCATCTGAGAGATGTGCCCGGACTTACCCTGCCGACGGTACTGCCGGAACACAAGCACGTCTTCCATCTCTATCCTGTCATGATTGATCCTGCGGTCTTTGGCGTAAACAAGGAAGACTTCATCTACCGTATGCGCCACGAGAAGCAGATCCACATCGGATTCCATTACATCCCACTCCACTGGTCCACCGCCTTCCAGAATCGCGGTTACACCCGGGGGCAGTTCCCCGTCGCAGAGACCATGGCGGAGCGGCTGGTGACTTTCCCGATTAATCCGCGTCAGAGTCGCGAGTCTCTGAACACCTTGATCGACGCGGTGAAGGCGATGAGGGGGTAGGCTGTAGGCTGTAGGCTGTAGGCTGTAGGCTGTAGGCTGTAGGCTGTAGGCTGTAGGCTGTAGGCTGTAGGCT